>NZ_DBJD01000031.1:8084-8302 GCF_002297065.1 Treponema sp. UBA785
TCCTTGTTCACGTCTTTTTCCGCGCGGGCCGCAACAATTCCTTCAACAGCGATACAATATTCTGACTTTAATGAAGCGGCGATTTTTTTTACCTCGTCCGAAGCATTGTCGCCGACCATCACCTGTGTGATTCCATAGCGGTCGCGAAGACGGATAAAAACAAGTCCGCCCAAGTCGCGCGTGCGGCTGACCCAGCCGTTCAATACAACTTTCTTGCC
>NZ_DBJD01000007.1:0-3055 GCF_002297065.1 Treponema sp. UBA785
GCGGTTCGGCAACAAGTTGCCGCCGGGCTTTGCGCAGTTTCGGCTCTCGCCTGCATTAGCGGATTTTCCGCGGAAAATCCGCTAACGCTCCGCGCTGCTCCAATCCCTACCGCTTTAAAACAAAAAACTCTCATAGATAACCAAACTGTTACATAAAGTTTTTCAGTTTTAAATGTAACAGTTTGGTTATCTGCCAGCGAATAATTTTTTTATCTTTTCCTTTTTTAACCTCAAAACTTAAAAAGCCCTCAAAACCGCTTCAAATTCTTTCAGACGACAAATTACTCAAAAATAAAAAACAAACGCTTCTACGGCAATCCTCGCACGTCTTTTTTCTGTTTAGATATTTTCTAATCTTTCTAATCTTTTTTATAAACTATATTAGATTTTTTATTATATTTTTATCAATCTTTTATATTAGTTTTTATCTAATCTTTCTAAGTTTTTATTTTAGAAACCTAATATTTATTAGATTTTTTATTTGCTTTTTTCTAAAAAATATGATTAGATATTAAAAAATATAAAAATTCATAAAATTTGGAGACAGGCAAAAAAATGAAAAAAATAGCGGTTGCCATACAAAAGGGTGGAGTAGGCAAAACAACAATTAGTCTTTCGTTGGCAGCGGAACTTGCCTTGCAAGGAAAAAAAGTTCTTCTTATAGACGCGGACCCTCAAGGAAACTCCACAGGAACATTGCTGGAATCTTTTGACCACGACCTTGCAGAGGCTCTTTACGGCGATGTTACAATTGATCAGGTCATATCAGCAACAACAGTCGAAAATCTTTTTGTAATTCCGACAAATTCAATCGACAGAAAAGGAAGCCGCTCACTAAAAACATACCGCTCAAGCGAAGCTCAAAAAGAACCTTATATCTTTGTAGACCTTTGCGATGAAGTTGAAAAACTCGGCTTTGAGTACTGTATTTTTGACACATCTCCAGCATTCGACGCCTTTGAAGAAGACATTATGACAGCGTCTGACGAAGTTATTGTTGTTATAAAAGCAGACGCATATTCTCAGGACGGGCTTCAAATTTTCAAAGATAACCTGGACAGTTATAAAAAACGCCGTCGCGTCCAAAATCCCAAATTTGAAACAATAGTCCTTAACGAAATCAACAGAAGCATAAAGCTTACAGATATTATTTCTGAAGGTTTAAACGCCGGAGATTTTAATGTCGTTTATGTTCCTGTCGATCAGGATTTTAAATATGCCACAATTGAAAGACAGACAATTCAGCAGCGCGGAGGAAAAAAAGAAACTCTCGACGCTCTAAAAAAACTTGCAGATTTGATAAAATAACAGTGTAGGGCAAAACTTTTATTGGAGGAACAAAAATGCCGATCGCAACAAAAAAAATACCTCAAGAATTTTTAAATCAAATAAAAACAAACCTCACAAAAACAGAAAAAACTGAAGAACCTGCGGAAAAACTTGCCGCAACATCAGTTTCCAAGACTTCCGCTGAGCCTAAAAAAGGAAAATATGCCGACGTAATGAACATAAGGCTTTCGGAAGGCCGCCGCGAAGAAATTAAAAAATTCTGCACAAACTGCGGAGTTTCAATAACTCAATACATCGAGTCTTCTTTTGAATATCTTTCAAAAGAAGTTGCTGCCGGAAGAATCATAATTTCAAAAGGCGGAATTTCAAGTACCGGCAACTAAAAAACGGATGGAAAAAAATCAAAATGGGAAAAAAAATAAACCGGGAAAACAGCCTTATTCCAATTGATAATTCGGCGGACGAACTGTTCGAATCCCTTAATCAACTGGAAACTCAAAAGACAAAAAATGTTTTAAGTTATATTCCGAGTTTTTTTACGACAGCTTCTTTGCCTTTTAAGAATATAAATAAAACAGAGTTTATACGAAAAGCAAGCAATGGAATTTCTTTGATATTGAATTCTCCAACAAATGTTCCGTTTGGAAAGTATGGACGGCTAATTCTTTCTGTTTTTACAACGCATGCAGTTCTTTCTAAAGAAAAAAATGTGCCTGTAATCGTTGAATTTGATTCCTTGTCGCAACTTTTAAATGAAATGCAGCTTCCTCGTCAAAGGGGAAAAGACATTCTTGAGCAGCTCTCGTGCTTTACAAGAGCAACATTTTCGTTTGAGAAAAAAGAAGAAATTCAGCTTCAGGCAAGTTTATTTAAAGAATTATATGAACCTGGAGAAAAAATTCCAAAAGGTCCGGTCGAAGTAAAAACAACGACAACAGGAACAATTCTTTTTACAGATGGCGTTCAGTTTCAAGAAATTATAGATCCG
The DNA here is from genome assembly GCF_002297065.1 of Treponema sp. UBA785. Lineage (NCBI taxonomy): Bacteria > Pseudomonadati > Spirochaetota > Spirochaetia > Treponematales > Treponemataceae > Treponema > Treponema sp. UBA785. Next base: position 2,279 of record NZ_DBJD01000007.1, read on the forward strand.
TCTTCAAAAAGTCAGCGTGTTGGAAAATTTAAAATTATTCTTTCTGCAAATTTTGCCGCTTTTTGTCAGACACATGCAGTTCCGATTAACTATACTGTTTATAAAGATATTACAAGTCCGGTTGGAAAAGACATTTATGCCTGGCTTGTTTACAGAAATAACGGACTTATGGCAGAAAAACCTGTCTTTATACCAAGAGATAAACTTGTTGAACAGTTTATGCCCGTTGCAGAAGATTCTGATCCAAAAATTGCGAATGTAAATTATTCCCGGATAATTGATCAAATAAGAGAAATAAAAAAAGAGTATTATCCAGAATTAAAAGTTGATATTGATAAAACCGGAGCAGGAATTACCTTGTTTAAGAGTCCTACACCTGTTCTTGCAGATGATGTAAGATATGCCCTTATTTCTTCTGATTTAGGAGGATTGTAACAGTTTGGTTATAAAATTTTGTGTAACAGAGTTGTTATCTATTTTTAGGAAATCCACAGAATTTGCTTTTCTATTATTAGTTTAAATATATTATTAGATTATTATTAGATATAATAGTAGAAATAACTAAATTGTTACATTCGGATAACATGACTGTTACATAGAAAATTTGAACTGTAAGTTTCTTCTATAATATAAAGAAAATAAAACTTATCCACAATGATAACGTAACTGTTACATAAAAAAAGAGATTTCCACAGGCTGTTGTGGATGAGTATAACCAAACTGTTACATTTTTTGATAACAAGATTGTTACATATAAAATAAAAGCAGCAAGAATTA
>NZ_DBJD01000007.1:3248-5623 GCF_002297065.1 Treponema sp. UBA785
GCAGCCGGATAAGACGGGGAATGCGGTTCAGAATTTTAATAAAGGGTTTCGCCCAAAAGTCTTGAAGCCAAGCTTGCCGCCAGAATTGCGGTTTGGTTTCGGACGTCGAGAATCGGGTTTACTTCGACAATTTCGGCGGATTTTACTTTTTTTGTGCCAGCCATTTCTTCCATTAAAAGGAGAGCCTCGCGGTTTGTAAGACCTCCTGGAAGCGGAATTCCTGTTCCTGGCGCATACATTGGGTCGAGAACGTCCATGTCAAAACTTACGTGGATTATGTCGATTTTTTGAAAAAATTCTTTTACTTTCTGGACAATTGCCGGAAATCCGTGCCTGTCGATGTCGCTCATTGTAAAAACCGTAACGCCGGCTTCTTTCATTAAAATTTTTTCGCCAGAATCAAGGTCGCGGCAACCGACAAAACAGATGTTTTTTGGATCGATTTTCTGCCCTTCAAAATAAAGGTTTGTAAGTTCAGAAAGGCCGATTCCTGCTGAAGCGGCAAGACATTCGCCGTGAATATTTCCGCTTGGCGTTGTGTTCGTATCGTTAAAATCTCCGTGCGCGTCAACATAAAGCACGCCGAAAGATTTATTTTGTTTTTTTGCTGTTGCGCTGATTCCTGCGATTGAACCGAGCGCAATTGAATGGTCGCCTCCGAGAACGAGTGGAAATTCGTTTTTGCCGGAAATTTCTTCGACAAGTTCAGCAAGTTTTGTGCAGGCATTTACGATTGGTTTTAAGTATTTTGCTTTAGGATTTCCGATATTTTGATATTCCTGCGGTTTTGCATGAAAAATATCTGTGTGTTCAAAAGTAGAGTGGCCGAGGTTTTCCAGCCGCTGTTTTATTCCTGCAAGACGGATTGCAGACGGCCCCATGTCTGAACCGTGGCGGCTTGCGCCAAAATCTAGAGGCATTTCTAAAATGTGTATTTTCATAACGGCATTATAATTTTTTTTTTTGCGAATGTTAATAAAGAGGGTAGCGACGTTTTTTTACTTTTTTAGAAGCTCTTTAATGTAAATTGCAATTTGCAAAAGACAGCGAGTGTCGCCGTCAGAAAGGTCAACATTCAGAATTTCTTGCAGACGCTGAATCCGGTATAAAACGGTGTTTCGGTGAGTATTGTTTTGTTCAGAAACACTGTGAATGTTTCCGCCGAGTTTTAAGTAAAGCTTGAGAGTTTTTAAGTAGTCTTCGCGCTTTGCATTTTCGAGCTGGTCTAGGTTTCCGAGGACAGTTTTATAAAGTTGTTCGAGAACCTTTTTGTTTTTTACTTCAAGCAGAATTTTATAAATTCCGAGATTGTCGTACTTTTCGAGCTTTTCTGCATTTTTCGAAAGATTCATTGTAATTTCCGCGTGGACAAAAGCTTCTTGAAGTTCTTCTGCAGAAGAGCAGTATTCTGAAAGCGAAAGTTTGGAATTGCAAAAAAATTTATCATTTCGCGTTATGCGGAAAAGCTCTTCTGTAAAAAAAGAATTGTCATTTTTAATAATGTAGATTACTTTTCTGTTGTGAATAAAACAGCAGTAGTCGTTTTGCGAAAAATTGATTTTTGGATTTAGCGAAAATTGAACATACCGCTTTGCCTGCTCAATATCGTTATTAAAAAAATCTTCTTTTAATTCCAAGAGCGCAACCGAAAAACTTTTTGCGTCATGAAAAACCGTGTTTTCGATTTGCTTTGGGTCAAATTTCTGAGTTTCAAAAATTGCGCGATAGAAAAATTTTTCAACATTATGGCTGTTTTGGCTGTCGGCAGAAATCATATTTCCGATTTCCTGCATTAAGTCTACCGTATGAATTTCCCACGGCATTGTAAAAAGCGGAAAATTGATTTGGTCGCAATAAGTTTTAATCTCCTGAGGAATTTCAAAAATATATTTTCCAGTATTGACGATTAAACCAGAAGCATTATGACCGGAAAATTTTTCAATAAAATCTCTTAAAAATGAACACAAATTTTCAGACTCATTTATTCCCTCGTTTTCGGATTTTCGTTTGAGCAAAAGCCCTGTTGTGATTGCAAGTTCTCCGCCGCGGATAAATTCGCTAAAAGAAGGATCTTCCGTGTAATAAATCCAGCTGACAGTCTGCTTAAGGCCTTCGCGCCCGGCGACAAGCTTTAGTTTAAAAGGAGTTTCCGAAAAATTAAGGAGAGTGTTTACTGTAAGTGCCATTTTTGCCACCTTGTAACTAGTACACAAAAAAAATAAAACTTTTTGGAAAAATAAGCAAGATGCACGATGCACGTTTTTAGTTTTTGATGGAGCGCATTTTTCGCTCTTATCCGGCTCTTACTGCAAGTCCTCCTTCGCTGCGCTTCGTCCGGTCTTTCCGTGACGATCCGGGCTAGGTTTTGTTTATAA
>NZ_DBJD01000007.1:5703-10575 GCF_002297065.1 Treponema sp. UBA785
TATAATATACAATGAAAAGTCTGTACGATATTGGAATTTACATATATACTTAAATTCTTATTCAAAATTGGAGGAAAGCAATGAATAAAGCAGAACTTATTGATGCTATTGCAGCAGACACAAAACTTACAAAAAAAGATGTAGACGCAGTTGTCAAGGCTTTTACAGAAAATGTAGCAAAATCATTGGAAAAAGGCGACAGCGTACAGCTTATTGGTTTTGGAACTTTCGATATTGGTGAAAGAGCTGCAAGAGAAGGCCGCAACCCAAAAACAGGCGAAACAATCAAAATTGCGGCTTCAAAGTGTCCAAAATTTAAGGCGGGAAAAGCTCTTAAAGACAGAGTTAACAAATAAGGACGTTTAGTGTATTGCTAAAATCTAAAGCAGTTTCTAGCGAGTTTTTTGCGGAAACTGCTTTTTTTTGCGGTGCCTGGCACGGCAATGATATTGCGTTGTGCTAATGCGGCCGTTTTGCAAATTTATATGTAAGTTTTGCGACAGTAAATTTTCCGACAAAGCGGCTTGCAAACGAAAGAAATTTCCATTTTGGAAAAGTCAAAATTATTTTTTTGCCTTTTTTTGCTTTTTTAAGACAGTGGCGCACAACTTTTACAGGATCTCTTCCATGCAAAACTTCCTTGCGCTTGCCGTTGGAAGCCACATTTGCAAAATTTGTGCTTACGCTGCCTGGACAAAGAGCGCAAACTTTTATTCCTTTTGGTTCGAGTTCTGCCGCCAGACCCACCGTAAAAGAAAGAACGTAGGCTTTTGTAGCCGCATAGACTGCAAAATTTCCAAGCGGCATAAAGGCTGCAAGCGACGAAACATTTATTATTTGCGAGCCGGAATTTAAATATTTAAGGACGTAGCCGCAAATTCCCGTCAGCGCGGTGCAGTTCAGTTCAATCATCGCAAGCTCTTTTTCGGAAGAAGTCTCGTCAAAAGGCCCGTAAGTTCCAAAGCCAGCATTGTTTATAAGACATTCAACTTCAAAATTTTCATTGGCGGCTTCGGATTTTAAAAGCCCGTCAAATTTATAAACGCCCGGAGCTCCGGTTAAATCGATCGGAAAAGTCCTGATTTTTGTTTTTGCAGGAGAATCTGGGCTTTTTGAGCTCAAAGTTTTTTCCGCTGTTTGCAAAAGTTTTTCGCTTGAGCGGGCAATGAGCCAAATTTCGCGGTTTTGAGAGGCATTTTTTTTGTCGCTTGCAAATTCATATTCGTTAAAAAGCTGGCGTGCAAATTCTGCTCCCATTCCAGAACTTGCGCCTGTAACAATCGTAATTTTTTTCATATTAACATTTTAGCACAGAAACTAAAGCAAAGTGCTAAAAAGCCGCAAAACCCTGTCCGTAAAACTCATCGAATGGTGCTTTTTGTTGTGATATTTTTCCGTAACATTGGCTGAGATTTTAAAAAGAGACTCAAAGTCTTTTTGAATGTCGGAAATCGCGCTTGTGTTGTACATTAAAACTCCGTTTTCAAAATTGTGATGAAAACTTCTAAAATCCATATTCACAGTCCCGACCGTTGCAAGCTTTCCGTCGGCAATCATTTGCTTTGAGTGGATAAAACCCGGCGTATATTCGTAAATTTTTATTCCGCTGTCGATAAGCTCGCCGTAAAAAGAGCGCGTAATCTTGTAAACAAGTTTTTTGTCAGGAATTCCGGGCGTTACAATTCTTATATCAACGCCGCGCAAAGACGCCAGAATAAGCTCGCGCTTCATTTCGTCGCCCAAAATCAAATAAGGCGTTGTAATCCAGACAGAATCTTTTGCCCATTTTATAAGGTTTAGATAGACATTTTCGCCGACATACAAATAATCGAGAGGCATATCTGCATAAGGCTGAATAAAACCGTCCGTTTTTGCAGGCAAAGGCTCAGTTTCGTCCGTTTCTTCTATAAAATATTTTGAAACACCTTCAAGCGTGCCTTTTTCCTGGCTGTTCCACATTTCCAAAAAAAGCTCTGTAAAAGTGTTTACGGCCTTTCCTTCAATCCTCAAGCCGCTGTCTTTCCATTGTCCGTACGGATGCGAATAATTAAAATACTCATCGGCAAGGTTGTAGCCGCCTGTAAAACCGATTTTTCCGTCAATAACCATAATTTTCCGGTGGTCGCGGTTGTTCATAAAAAGCGAAAAAAGAGGCGAAAGAGGGTTAAAGTCCCTGCACTCAATGCCAATCGCGTTCATTCGCTTAATAAATTTTTTGTTTATGTAGCCAATGCTTCCAACATCGTCGTACAAAATGCGGATTTCAACTCCGGCCGCAAGCCTTTCCTTTAAAACCGGCAGCATCCTGTCAAACGCTTTTGCCTCTTCGATTGCATGATACTCAAGAAAAATAAATTTCTGTGCTGTCGCCAAATCTTTAAGCTGGCAGTCAAGACACTCGACCGTGTTTCCATAAAATTTAGCGCCCGTGTTAAAAAAAGCCGGGAATTTTTCAACGAGAGACAGATATTTAAACTGATTTGCAACCCGCTTGTCCAAATTTTCGAGCGTTTTAAGAACATTTGAGTCGCTTTTTATGTGCCGGACGCTTTCCGCCTTGATTTTTGACGTATTATTTTTAACTCTTTTGGACTGATGGTTGTTTTCGCTCAAAAAATAAAGCGTAATTCCAACAATCGGCAAGACCAGAATCAAAATAAGCCACGGAACTTTAAGAGAAACGCTGTAATTTTGCTTGTTGTAGATGTGGATAACAAGAGCCGCAACCAAAAAATCCGAAGCAAGGCTAATCCATACAGAATACGACTTAAGCCAGCGGCTCACAGTCCACAGCCAGAAAAACTGCACTCCAAAAGACAAAAAAGTCGCGGCAAGACGGATAATACTGGAACGCAAAAACTGCTTTAATTTAAGGGTTTTAAACATTTTTAGCCTCTTACAACATATCTAAAAGAATAATAGGTTCAATTTCGAGTTTTGTAAATTTACTGTCATTGCCGTGCTTGACACGGCAATCTTGCTTAAAAAAGTCAGTATTGTACAAATACCCCCCCCATTTTTAAATAAAACGGTGTTATTATAACTATTAACAAAATGTTTTTTTTTGGAGGAGAAAATATGAAAAAAATGTTGAGAATTGTCGCTGCATTTGCCGCGCTGCTTGCAATGACAAATTTTATTGGCTGCTCTAGCGATGACGACAGCGGCGAGGAAACTGTTGCTGTTACAGAAGTAAAAATCACATCGACAGTAAAAGAAGTAGAAGCCGGAAAAACAATTACTCTTGAAGCGACTGTTTCGCCGGAAAACGCAACAGACAAGACTGTTACATGGAATTCTTCTGACACTACAGTTGCAACAGTTGATTCAACAGGTAAAGTTACAGGCGTAGCGGCAGGAACTGCCACAATCACAGCAAGCGCTGGCGGAAAAAATGCGACAGTTGAAGTAACTGTAAAAGCGGCTGCAACTAGCGGTGGCGAAACTGGCGGAAGCGAAACCGGAGGTGAAACTGGTGGCGAAACTGGCGGAAGCGAAACCGGAGGTGAAACTGGTGGAGAAACCGGTGGCGAGACAGGAACAACAACAGGATTTGAAAATACTTACTGGGTTCTTGAAGAAGCTGTTGAAGAACACAGCGGTGTAAAACTTACTTTACAAAATATTTCATACGCATATGTTAAGGATTCGACAAGCGGCACTACTTATATAGCTGATATACAAAATGCTGTAGAAGCACTTATTAAGGCTAACGGTGGTACAACAACAGTTGCTTATTCAGATACTGACATTACCTCATTTACATACACCGTAAACGGTAAAAATATTACAATGACTTCAACTTCTGAAGGCGAAACAAGCACACTTACAGGAACTATTGTTGACGAAAACACATTAAAATTTACAGATAATTCAGACGGAGAACCTTTTGAGTATACTCTAAAAAAAGCAGCAGCCGCACCAACAGAAGCTACAGTTATAGTAGAAGTTACAGCAGCACCGAGCGGTGAAAGTTTTACTATAGACTTGACAGATGCAAGTTCAACTTCTGAGCTTTATGCCGCATTAAGCAAGCTTGAATTAAAAGGAACTCTTGAGAATGGAGTTTATGATGGAATCAATCTTTCAGGAGCTGTTACTCGTGGGAATGACAAATCAAAAGTTGTTCTTGAAGTAAAGGGAACTATGACATTTGCAGTTGTTGCAGGAGCTAAAATCACAATAAAGCCAGGTTCAACATCAGGTTCAAACACAAGCACCTATGTAATTTCTGGAGCTGGAGTTTCTGCAAATGAAAGCATAATTGGAACAAGTTACGAAGCTAAGACTTACACTGCGACTGAATCAGGAGATTTCGTATTAACTACAGGAACAGATAGAGGTGTTAGATTCACATATATTTCAGTTGAATACTAAATATTAAGAAGTAATTTTAGTCACACTAAAATCCAGCCCGGCAAAAGGCAAAAGTTCCGTTTTTGGAAACTTGCCCAAGCCGGGTTTTTTATTTGTGTTTTAGGTTTAATTTTGAGTTTTAGATTTTAGTATCATTATCTGGCTTGCCCCTTGTCATTATTGTCGGGACTTGCCTTTTTGTCATTATCGGACTTGATCCGATAATCTCCTTAAAAGCAGATTGCCCGGTCAAGCCGGGCAATGACAGTTGTTTAGAGATTGATAAACGAGTTTGCTGTGCGGAATAATTCCGTTTGCAGAAATTATGCCAGTTTGCCGTGTGGATAGATTCCTGTGTCGGGGCACAGGAATGACAAAAAAACGCATTGTCATTGTCGGAATTGCTCTGCAAAAGCGGGAAGACTTAGGTTTTGCCGTAAGCTTTAGCCCGGACATTAGCCAAGCCGCAGGCTGTGCGCAGCACCGCGCGTTAGCAAGTGGCGGTTGGCCGGTTTG
>NZ_DBJD01000026.1:0-1402 GCF_002297065.1 Treponema sp. UBA785
CGCACAAGAACGTCAGAAAGCGTGTCCAATTCGGCTACACGCATATTAGAATTGATTTTTTTCATTTTGACTCCTTTAGAATATGAAAAAAATGGCTAAGAATTCGATTGGTCATTTTGAAAAGAAGCCAAAATGTACAATCCCGATAGTTTCCTCCGTTTCCTTATTGAATTGGAATTAAACTCTGTACATAAAAGATACAAGGAAAATGCCTGGACCGGCAACAAGCAGGCAGCCATTTTCCCAAAATTTTATAAGCCGAAAACAGCCTGGGCAGCGAATAAAAATTTTCGCACGACTAGAAAACGCGTTGGGCAAGGCATAAAGTTTTTCGAATGAGTAGAAATTGTGTCGGGAAGGTCGTTAAAGTTTCCGAACGAGCTGAAATTTCGTTGGGCAGGCCGTAAAAGTTTTCGAACGGCTAGAAAGTGCGTTTGGAAGCACGTAAAGATTTTCGAACGGGCAGAAATTGCGCTTGGCAAGGCATAAAGTTTTTCGAATGAGCTGAAATTTCGTTGGGCAAGTCGTTAAAGTTTTCGAATGACTAAAAATTGCGTTGGGCGGTGTATAAAAATTTTCGAACGGGCAGAAAGTGCGTTGGGCGAGGCGTTAAAGTTTTCGAATGACTAAAAATTGCGTTGGGAAACGTGTAAAAGTTTTTGAATGAGATGAAATCGTGTCGGGAAGGTCGTTAAAGTTTCCGAACGAGCTGAAATTTCGTTGGGCGAGGCGAAAAAGTTTTCGAACGACTAGAAAGTGCGTTTGTAAGCACGTAAAGATTTTCGAACGGGCAGAAATTGCATTGGGCGAGACGAAAAAATTTTCGAACGAGCAGAAAGTGCGCCAGGCAGCGTGTAAAAGTTTTTGCGCCTGTAGAAATCCAGGGCGTCTCCGGCGCTATCGCCGGCCGGCTGTTGCGCAGTTCGCTTGCGCTCTAAGTCCTCGGCGCGCGCATTGCGCGCCTGCGGTCTTTGTCGGCGCATTGCTGAAGCAATCCGCCGCCACTGCTCCATAGCCTGACGCTTCAATCACAGGAAGTGAAGATTGGACTTCGAGTTCAAATGTATTCGTAATCGGACGAGATCTGAAAATCGCCTCGTTCTACATGAGCGGCCGTCCTGTAACACGCGGGTTGACATCCAGGGGGGCGAAGCTTCCCATATTGCCGCGGCATCAACCCGACCAGCCCCTACGTCAGTTTTGGCTTCCGCCTTGTTCGCAACGCCAACTAGCGGTGGCTAGTTCTGTAAGGATCTTTTATGTCATTTTCGGGCTTGACCCGAAAATCTAGATGCAGATATTGCAATCATTTAGAGATTGTCGTATCAAGTACGACAATGACAGAAAAATTTAAAACTCGAAATTGAACCTAGTAATTTTGCGTTAGGGATTTTGCATACCT
>NZ_DBJD01000026.1:1544-3933 GCF_002297065.1 Treponema sp. UBA785
TAACGCTAAAGCGTTAGGGATTGTAGGGGCGGCGAAGCCGTTCCGGAGCGTAGCGTAGGAATGAAGCGGCAGCGCAACCCCGAAAAGCCCGGCCCGAGCGGAGCGCCTGCACGGAGCGAGGGAAACGCCCAAATAAAAAAACGGCGGCTAATAAAAGCCACCGTTTTTTTGTTAAAACTGCTCTATTTTTTTGCGGCGTGGTAAACCGGATCTTTTATTTTTGTTTTTGGTCCGATTTTGTCAAAGCCGCAGAATGGAACAAGCGCAGGCGGAACTGTAATTGAGCCGTCTTCGTTCTGATAGTTTTCCATAATCGCGAGCATCGCCCGTCCTACCGCAATTGCCGTGCCGTTTAGCATGTGGACATATTTATTCTTGCCGTCGTCATCGTGGTATTTTACGTTCAGGCGGCGTGACTGGAAGTCTGTGCAGTTTGAAGTTGATGTAACTTCGCCGTAGTCGCCTTCCGGCTTTTCTTCTGTCGCGCGGCTTGGCATCCACGCTTCGAGATCCCATTTTCTGTAAGCAGGAGCGCCGAGGTCGCCTGTGCATGTGTCAACTACATGGAATGGAATTCCCAGACCTTCAAAAATTTCTTCTTCGATTAAGCGGAGCTTTTCGTGGAGCCTGTTTGAATCTTCTGGCAGACAGTAAACAAACATTTCGACTTTGTCAAACTGGTGGACTCTGTAAAGTCCTTTTGAGAACTGTCCTGCGGCTCCGGCTTCGCGTCTAAAGCAGTGGGAAAGTCCGCAGTAAAAGAGCGGAAGCGCAGATTTGTCTAAGATTTCTCCTGAATGGTAGCCTCCGAGGGTGATTTCTGCTGTCGCAACAAGACATGTTCCTTCGTCTTCGATTGCATAGACGTTTGATTCGTTTCCGCGCGGATTAAAGCCGATTCCTTTTAAAATTTCTTCTTTTGCGACATCTGGAGTAATGAATGTTGTAAAGCCGTGCTTGCGGAGAATGTTGAGAGCGTACATGATGAGAGCTTCTTCAAGAAATACAGCCTCGTTTTTGAGGTAATAGAATTTCGGACCGGAAACTTTTGTTCCGCGTTCAAAATCAATCAAATCGAGCTCTTCGCCAAGCTCTACATGGCTTTTTGGTTTGAATGTAAATTTGCGTGGAACTCCAACTTTCTTTACTTCGAGGTTTTCTGTGTCGAGCTTTCCGATTGGAGTGTCCGGATGGCACATGTTCGGAAGCTGTCTTGCGGCGTCTTCAAGCTTTGCCTCAACTTCTGCAAGCTCTTTTTCTGACTGAGAAACATCTTCCTTGATTTTTTTGCCTTCTTCAATGAATTTCTGGCGTGTCTCTGGATCAAGTTTCTGCTTCATGTTTGCGGCGTTTTCGTTTCTTTTCTGCTGCAATGACTGAAGTTTTGTCGTAAGAGCAGTGCGTTCGTCGTAAAGTTTTACAACGAGATCTGCGTCGGCAACCATATTGCGGTTTTTTATGTTTTCTTTTACTTCTGCAAGATGTTCTTTTACAAATTTCAAATCGAGCATTTGTATTTATCTCCCAATCTCTCTTAAAGTTTTTATTCTTTTATTCTATTCTTTTAACGTTTTTAAGGCAATTGCAGCGCTTTTTTGAATTTTTACTTTATTTCAAAAACGGCATCGACTGTAAAGCTGATTGTTGTTTTTCCGCCGGAAATTGGCGTTGAAACAAAAGAAGATGCGCTGTCTGCCGCTGCTGCTTCTGCTAAATTGGCGCGTTTTGCGTTGACCCTGTAAAATCCAAAATTGTTTGACTGCTCGTTTAACGAAATTACTTTTCCAAGAAAAGCGCCGCTTGTTGTTACGAGAAGATTTGCCGTATCGCGTGCATTTTGAACTGCAAGCGTGCGCGCCTGTTTTACAAAAGCTTCTTTGTCGCTTATTCCATATTGAAAAGACGAAAGCTGGTTTGCGCCGGCTTTTATTGCGGCGTCAATTACATTTCCAGCCATGGTTAAATCTTTTACAAAAATTTTGATTCGGTTTATGGCAACGTAATCTCCGTAAGTTACTTTGCCGTTCAAATAATTTGATTCCTGGTTGATTGTGTAATGTTCTGTGGAAACATCTTCCGGCAAAATTCCTAATGCTAAGACTGATTCATGGACTTTTGTCATTTTTTCTGCGTTTTCTTTTGCCGTATTTCCGACATCTTTTCCTCTTGTAATTACAGAAAGAATAATCGTCGCGTTGTCCGCTTCAACTTCTACAGAGCCTGTTCCGCTTACGCTCACTGTCCTGCGGTTGTTTTCCGTAGTTTTTATTGTGCATGATGTAAAAAAAACTGCGCCAAGCACTGCCAAAACCAATTTTGCATTTAAGATTTTTTTCATTTTATTAATCCTCCAATTTATTTAGCCTTAATTTCGAGTTTTATAATTTAA
>NZ_DBJD01000068.1:0-2570 GCF_002297065.1 Treponema sp. UBA785
GTTGTTCCTCCAAGCTGGGAAAAAGAAAATTTTGCGCTTATCTGGATTGATGAAAACGGAAATGAAGCCGATTTTGACGATTCAATTTCTCTTTCAGACGGCGAAACTGAAAAAACAGTAACATTCACGGCAAAATGGTCAACAACATACACTGTAACATTCAAAGACGAAAGCGGAGCAAATGCCGATGTGACCGTTGAAGTAATCTCAGGCGAACTTGTTGGAAGCGTTCCTGCATGGACAAGAGAGCATTTTACATTAGGCGGCTGGACTTCAAGCGTTGAAGGCATAACAACAGATTCAGCAATTACAAGCGATGTGACATTTACAGCAAGCTGGACAGAAGATGCAAAATATACGGTAAAATTTGTGGATTCAGAAGGCGGGAACGCTGAAGAAACACAGACAGTTTATGAGGGCGAAAAAGCGAATGTTCCAGAGTGGACAAAAGACGGATATGCGTTGAGCTGGACTTCAAGCGTTGACGGCATGACAACAGATTCAGCGATTACAGGCGATGTTACATTTACAGCAAACTGGAAAGAATTGCCAAAATGCTCAAACTGCGGAACTCATTATGACACTGAGGAAGATGTTGAAAAATGTTCTGTTAAGAATGGTTGCAAAGGATTTGTTGCAGTAAATGCAGGAGAATATAATCTTTCATCAAAAGGAGGGGTGTTTGCTAAGCAAGATGCTGGTGCAACTCAGACTGTTTCAGGAATCACAGTGACTTGTAAAATTGATTCTGCTGGTGCTAACTTGAAAACTAATGGTGGCGAAGTTTCGTTTGCAATTGCGTCTGCAATGACTTTGAAATTTACGGATTCAAATAAAAAAGGCGTAATAATTTCAACTTCTGACGGATATGTCGGAGCTGAAGGTAAAACAACTTCTGAAAAACTTGGTGCTGATGAAGCTGAGGTTTCTGTTACATTGGGGGCTGGTTCTTACAGTATTGCTGGAGCAACAAGTTCAAGTGCAAAGATTGCAACTCTTACTTTTGCAGCAATTGAATAAATCAAAAACTTGGCTAGAATCAGCGTACATTGCTGTGACGCTAGCCAACTTTACACAAAGTCAGCGAACGTCACCATGACGATTGCTGATTTTGTATAAAAACGTGAAACGTCACCATGACGTTTCTTAATCTTGGCTAGAGTTGGCGAACGTCATAATGACGATAGCCAACATAAGGCTAAAACACAAAACGTCACCATGACGTTTTGAGAATTAAGACAAAAACGGAAAACGTTATTTTGACGCAGGCCGTTTAAGGACTATTTCGGGATGCGTCAAATTGTGAACGCGTTAGGGGGTGTCTGCATACAAAGTATGCTGGGGCGCGCAGCGTTGCGTAGCAATGCAACCCCGGAACACCCGACCGCCGCTTGCGGCGGGAACGCCCGATTTATGAAAAAATCTGCTTTTTTAAGGCGGAAAATTTTTTGGGAGAATTAAATGAAAAGATTTTCTGGAATCATAAAAAAAATAGCATCGCTTGCAATGACGGCGCTGCTTGCTTTTGGAGCGGCTGGCTGCTCGGTTCTTGGAAGCGAGGAAACTTCTAGCTCCGGCAATGGATATGGAAGTGTTTCAATAAGTTTTAGCCATGCCCGTGCGGTAAGCTACGATTCTTATTCAGACATTAAGCTTTTCTACAAGGCTTCTGGAGCAAGCGGCTTTACTAAGGCCGCAGGCTGGGCTAGCGAAAGCGAACTGAGCGCGGTAAGTATTCCAGTCGGCGCTTACACTTTCAAATTGACAGCAACTGTTGCAATGAGCGACTCTGAGCTTGGCGAGAGCGAGTCTGTTGCAATGTCGGGAGAAGCTAGCGCGGCTGTTGAAAACGGAAAAACAACGGAAATTTCTTTCACGTTGAAAAGAAGTGATTCAAGCAGCGATGACGGTAATCTTGATGTTGATACTGACGCAGACGTTACAAATGCGACTGTAAAAATTGTAAAGAGCGAAGGCTGGCTGAACTCTGCTTATGTTGTCTTCAATCAAATTAGCGGAGCGACTTACACTGTGAAAGTTGACGGAACGCAAATCGATAACGAGCTTATCCGTTTTTATGATACTTACAATTATTATGAGAAGAGCGAGGACTCGAATCTTGCCGTCTCTTATTCAAAGAAAACCTTGAGCAATGTTGTGCGTGCTGACGCGCTTGGTCTTGCAGCTGGAAGCCATACAATTTCTGTAAGTGTTGACGGCGGAAAAACAGAGTCAACTGCCACAATGACTGTTCTTGATAACGACCGTTCAGGATTTGCGTTTACGGACGGGGCGGTTCCTGGCGCATACAATCTTGACGGAACATTGAAAGACGGCGCAATTGTAATTTATCTTACAGAGGAAAACAAAAAGACTGTTACCGCGACAATCGGCGGAAAGGAGTATACAGGAATTGCCGATATTACTCAGGCAATAAAGACTAAAAACACGGGAACAACTCCTGTTGATATCCGCATTATTGGAAAACTCACGCTTGACGGTCTTTCCTGCTCTGATATGTCAAGCGCATATGCTCTTGGTGTGAAAGAAGCTAATTATGTGACGATTGA
>NZ_DBJD01000024.1:0-24868 GCF_002297065.1 Treponema sp. UBA785
TTTTTTGAATTTGCCCGTCTTTGCATTTCGTAACCAAAAACCGGCCAAACCTTTGCTTCGTTTATGCTAAAAAACGCCGCATTTTGAATGCAAATATTTTTCTGCTTTTCCATAAGCCAAGTATAAGCCGGCATTTGAAAATCTGGTAACTTCTGTTCTTCAAGCGGCAAATTTTCGTTTATTTCGGCAGATTGAAGATTTTCGCCTTCTTCAGAAGTTTCAAATTCCTCTTCCGCAAAATACAAATTTTTTGGAACCGCTGAATCAGAATTTTTAAAATCGACCAAATAATACTGTCCATTTTCGCAATCTTTTAAAAGACAGTCGATTCTGCCGTTAAAAGTAAAATTAAATTCTTCGTCTTGAATCCGAAGCTCGCCTTCGCAATCGTCGACTTCGCAATTATTAAAAATTTTTGTAAATTCTTTTATGAAATTTAAAATTGTTCTTTTTATTGCAGGTCGCGTAGTTTTTAAAAGTTCCTTTTTTAAGAAGCAATTTTTTTCGTTTCCTTCTCCGTCAAAATTTATTGCTTCCGTAATTGCGTTCTCAAGAATTTGTTCGTATTTTTCTTCAAGTTTATCTTTTTCAATTTCCAGATGAAAACCATTGCTTTTGAGCGTTTTTAAGTAAATTTCAAGAATTTTATGATACAAATTTCCAGCAGCATATCTGTCGAGCAAAACCGCAGCCTTGTCCTGTTCTTTTAAATTCATTTCTCGGCAGGCAAAAAGCCATTTTCTCGGACAATCGTAAAATTTTGAAAGCAAACTTTTTGAAACATAAATTGAATTCTGGCTTGCGTTTTCGGCTGATTTTGAATTTAATTCTTTCACGGCATCGGCTGCTTTTTCCTGCAAAACTGGTACGATTTTTTGAAAATTCATCCAGTTTTTAAAACTTTTTGACTGAATTTCTGTGATTTTTGAAGGAAATTCACAATCTTCGCTTCCAATAAACCATTCTTTTTCTAAATTATATGGATTTTCCGAAAAAAGAACTTTTTCATTTTTTTCTTTTCTCAAATCGTTCATTTTTAAATAACTCACCGGCTGAGCATAAGCGTCGAGAGTTCTTTCTGCACACGTAAAATATGCTGATTCTTTTAAACTGTTAAGCTGATAAAGTCGCACAAATTTGTCAGAAACGTTCGATTCGTCGCGATTTAAAAGCTTTTTACGCTTATTTTCGTTCAAAAAAGAAAAATCCTTATAAGAAACATTTAGCGAAGCCTGGCTCGAATCAATAATCAAATGACAGTCAAACGGAGCACAGGCCGCCGTCTTATACTCATAAATTTGAACGCCAAATTCAGAAGCCTGTTCAAGATACTTTTTATTTTCAAGTTGTTCCGCAAAAAAATTAAACGGAGATGGAACTGCGCAGTCATATTGATTTTCAAGATCAATCAAAGCTCCAAGTTCAGAAACGCATCTTCCAAGAATTTTATTTGCGCTGTCGCTGCAATTTTCCATATCAAAAAATTTATTTCTAAACTCAAAATAAGCGGTTCGAATCGAATTGAAGTTTTTTGCCTGATTGAATTTTTTTAGATAAGTTTTAAGTGAATTATAAAAATTCTCAACTTCAAAATCTTTATATTTTACATCGCAAAAAGATTTTTCCCAAACATCTATTTTTTCGCCACCGTAAACATAACTGCAAATACAGTGATTTTCCTGGCCAAAAGCAATCAATTTTTGAGCAGTCTCCGGATTTTTCCACGGAAGAGAGTCGTTTAAGAGCAGTTTTTTTATTGAATCGTAACTGTTTTTTGAATTTATACATTCTTTTATTTGATTGAATAAATTTCCGGCAGGAGTTCCGCTCAAAGGCCGCGAAAATCTTAATACATGCGGAATTTCCATAAGTTCAAGCTCGCGGTCAATATACGAACCATAAAGTTCCATATCTGGAACGCTAATTGCCATTGATTGCCAATCAATTTTTTTTTGATGATGAAGTTCAAAAATTTTATTTGCAATGTTTTTGAGCTCTACGCGCGAATTGTTAAAAAATTTTACTTCGCTTTTATGAAAATTGTTTTCTTCAGAAAAATCAGGAACATTTACAAGAGTAATAAATTCTTTTGTTGATTCGAGAATAAATTTGTATTCTTCCCAGTCCGAATTGATTTCTGGAAAAAATATAAAATAATGCTTTCCATTGCTTTTAAAAGGCGGTTTTTCCCAGGCTGGATCAAAAAATCCATATTTATTTAAGGATTCTGTGTATTTTTCGTAAAGAATGAGCAAATCTTCGTCTTCGGAATCTTTTTGTAATGAATTTTTTTCAAAATACTCTTTCCACATTCCAAGTTTTGGCAAAATCGAAGCAATCCAGGCGCTAAAACTTTCCGCAGTTTTTGAATACTTTTCTGAAATTAAACTCTTAAAAAAAGGTTTTTCGGCATTTTTTTCAATCAACCTCGAAACAAAAATTTGTCGCATTGTCGAAGGAACAGAAATTTTATTTTGATTTTCGCCTCTTACGGCTTCGCCTTTAAATTTGTCCCATGCCAAAAATCTTTCGAGAGCAACTGCCTGACAATCCGTAACAAAAATTGAACGGTCTGCCCAAAGAGATGCCGCAATTTCCGTAGGAAAAACAAAAACTGTATCTTGATTTTTAATATTTTCTTTTAAGATTTTTTCAACTATGTTTTCTGAAATTTCTGCCATTTTTATTATGCCAACCTTTTGTTCAAAAGAATTTAAATTATACTACGATTTTTGTAATCGCGAAACAGAAAAACTTACGCCGGATGCGCAAGGCGCAAGTTTTTGGCGGCGGTTGAAGTTTTTGTACGAGCTAAAAACACGTTGATAAAGGTTGAGCCGTCAAAAATGGAGCAAAACGGAACCTGAAGCAGCCGGGTTTTAAGAAAATGTTTCGCAATAAAAAAAATTATTTTTTTGGAGAATATGCCGTCCAAAATTTTCATAATTTTTTTTTAGAAAAAATTCATTTTTGTTTGTCTCGTGTACAATTTTCTAAAATCGTACTAAAATATTAGTGATTGTGATTCTAAAATTTGGAATCGTAAAATTATTTTTTGGAGTTAGATATGAAAAAATTCATGGACAAAAACTTCTTGCTGGACACAAAAACAGCACAAAAACTTTTTGAAGCCTGCAAAGACGAACCACTTTGGGACTATCACTGTCATCTTATTCCAGCTCAGATCGCTGAAAACAAAAAATTTAAGAACCTTACAGAAATTTGGCTCGGAGGCGACCACTACAAATGGCGCCAGATGAGAACTTACGGAATCACAGAAGACTACATCACTGGCGACAAGCCGGACTACGAGAAATTCCTTAAATGGGCAGAGACAATCGAGCATCTTATCGGAAATCCTCTTTATCACTGGACACATCTCGAACTCCAGCGTTATTTTGGAATTTACGAGCCTCTCACAGTCGAGTCCGCTCCGCGCATTTGGGAAAAAGCAAACGCGATGCTTCAGACAGATGAGCTTTCTGTAAAAGGAATCTTCAAGAAATTTCACGTTTACGCTGTAGGAACAACAGACGACCCGATTGATTCTCTTGAATATCACAAGGCAATAGCCGCAGGAACAGCACCAATCGGAAAAATCGAGACTCACGTTCGCCCGTCTTACCGTCCGGACAAAGCACTCAACATCAATCTTCCGACATACAAAGACTACATCGCAAAGCTTTCTGAAGTTTCAGGAATCAACATCAAGACTTCTGACGATGTGATTGAAGCCCTCATTAAACGCCTTGACTACTTCATTGAGAACGGCTGCCGCGCTTCTGACCACGCTCTTGAGTATCCGCCATGCAAAGTTGACACAGATGCTAACATCGACGCAGTAGTTGCGCGCGCTCTCAACGGCGAAGTTATTTCAGAGGCTGAATCTGAGGCTTACAAGACAAAGGTTCTCGTTGCTCTCGGACGCGCTTACGAGCAGAGAGGAATCGTTCAGCAGTGGCATATGAACGCAATCCGCGACAACAACAAGGCAATGTTCAAAAAGCTCGGTCCTGACACAGGATTTGACGGCTCTCACGACAAGCCAATCGCAGAAAATCTCGCAGGACTTCTTTCTTTGATTGAAGCTGCGGGCGGCACACCAAAGACAATTCTCTACACGCTCAACCCTAAAGACTACTATTCTATCGGAACAATCATGGGCTGCTTCCAGGGAAGCGGAGTCAAGGGAAAAATCCAGCTCGGCTCAGGATGGTGGTTCTGCGACCACAAAGACGGAATGGAACAGCAGATTAAGGTTCTCGGAAACCTCGGCATGATTCCAGCTTTCGTCGGAATGTTGACAGACTCACGCTCATTCCTCTCTTATTCACGCCACGAGTATTTCAGAAGAATTCTCTGCAATATCATTGGAACTTGGGTTGAAAACGGCGAATATCCAAACGATATGGAAATGCTCACAAAAATTGTGAAAGACATTTCGTTCGGAAACGCTCTCAACTACTTTGGAAAATAAAATTTCTAAAGCCCTTAGTAAAATGAGCTAACGTTTGTTAGTAAATAACTGCTAAAACAAAAGCCTTTGCACAAAGTTCTTAGAACCAGCGCAAAGGCTTTTTTAATCTATTTTTGCTTTTCAAACTTCTTTTTTTCAAGTTCAAACCTTTCTTTAAGTTTTTCAACAGCTTCTTTTAATTCCAGAGATTCAGATTTTGTAGACATCCAGAAGTGTATTTTTTCTTTATTTTCTTCGCTCGCTTTTCTAATCTGTTGCTGTAAATTTTCCAGCCGGACTATAAATTTACTTTCCTTTGCAAATTTTCTAATTTTTGTCATAAGATTTAGCGAATAAACAACATCAACCGTAAAAACGCCGTAAAAAAATCCAATCACCATGCAAAAAGTCAAATGATTTGTAAACCAGGCAAGCCACGACAAAATTCTCGGATGAATAAAAAAATAGTAAGCTGCGCTTAAAATCCACCAAAAAACAGTATAAAGAGGGCATATTATTCCCTGAATATTTCCCCAGCAATTTGAATAATCCCAAAGTTTAATCTTCATTCCTTTTATAAAAATCAAGCCGGCAATATATTCAAAAAGCGTAATGCAAAACGCCATAAGAACAAAAAGCAGAATTTTTCTCGCAAATGCGTTTTCCACAAAACTTACATCAATAAAACTCAACAAAAACAAAATTGTAAGCGAAAAACCATAAAGCGGCAAATAAGGGCCAATCAAAAATCCCGGATTAATCCATTTTTTTTCAGGATTATTGCTGCTAAAAAAACGTCGCCAGATAACTTCAATTCCCCAGCCAATAAGACTTCCAGCAAAAAATAAAAACTCAACAATTAAAAATACACTCATTTTTCTAAAATACTCAAGTTTTGTTTTATAGTCAATTTTTTTATTTTTTTGGACGGCATTTCCCTAAAAAATAAAAACCAGCCGTCAGTGCCTTTTTTTTCTCAAAAACCGGCTGCTTCAGGTTCCGCCTTTGCTGCATTTTTGGCGGCTTATCGCCGCCAAAAACTTACGCCTTGCGCATCCGGCGTAAACTTTATTTTTCCACAAAATTTCAATTAAAAACTACAAATTTTGCAAAAAAAAGTCCGTTCAATTCAAACGAATCAAACAGACTTTCTACTATCTATCGTTAGTTTAACTAACGTTTGTTAATTATCTTGCTCTTACAACTTCAATATCAAATGCAATATAAGCACCGCCAGGAATTACTCCAGGATAACCTTGATCGCCATAAGCAAAATCTGAAGGAATTACAACAGTTCTTTTTTCGCCAAGTGACATATCTTGAACCATAATATCAAATCCTGGAATCATCTGTCCGCTTGCTGTAACAAATTCCAAAGGACCGCGTCCAGCTGACTGATCGAATACACGTCCGTCAACCAAATATCCTTTGTATTCGCAGGCAACGTTTTTACGTCCGCCAATTTTTACACCGTTTCCGGCTTTTGTTATTTTCCAATAAATTCCGTTTGCATCAACTGCAAAACCTGGGAAATTCTTTTCAACTTCTGCAATTTTTTTTGCATTTGCAACTTTTTTTGCTTCTGCTGCCTTTGCTTTTACTTCGCCTTCAAGCTTGTCAAAATCTGCCTGAGTAGCAGTAAAATTCTTTGCTTTTTCTCCCTGACGAACGATAGTTACTTTTTCAATTTTATCATCCTGTTTTATAGCATTTACAACTTTCTGACTGTCAGCGTTTACAACTTGTCCAAAAATTGTATGTTTTCCGTTTAGCCAAGTCGTAGGAACATGCGTAATAAAAAATTGAGAACCGTTTGTTCCTGGGCCGGCGTTAGCCATTGCAAGATAACCAGGCTTGTCAAAAGTCAAATCGTCAAAACATTCATCTGCAAAACGATAACCTGGACCGCCTCTTCCTGTTCCTTCTGGATCTCCGCCCTGAATCATAAAATCTGCAATTACACGGTGAAATTTCAATCCATCGTAAAAATGTTTTCCTTTGCAAACATCCAGAGTTCCTTCAGAAAGACCAACAAAGTTTGTTACTGTCAAAGGTGTTTTTTCATAAAAAAGCTCAAGAACAATTGAACCTTTTGAAGTTTCCATTATTGCAAAAACACCGTCTTTACCTTCAATAGCTTTTAATTCTTTATCCATTGTTTTACATCCTCCAAAACTGATTGTTAAAAAGCAAAATATTGCCGCAAAAAATCTAGTTTTCATAAATTTTTCTCCCAATTAAAATTGCAATGTAAACCAGTTGTAAATTGCATCGATTCTATTTGCAAGTGATTTTTGAATTCTCTCTCCCAAAAGAGGAACTTTTTTGTGCCTAGCAAAAAGAACCATATAAACAATGAACGAATCTCCATTGTCAATTACAACCATATTTATTTTTACATTTTCAGGATTAAGAGCTTTTACAAAAGCATAAGTCCAGCTTTCTGCATTTGTCAAAAAAAATCCAATTTCACGTTCGGTTTGCACATATTCAAGAGAATAAACACTTTTTCCAAATGAATTGTCTTCCAAAAACGCAAAAATTTTCAAGCCGTCAGCAGAACCTTCAAGCACATCTGGCAAAGGCTCATTTTTTTCTTTTACAGACTTGCAAACATAAGCCTGATGATAAAGAGTCTCCCAACGCTGATCTCCATTTGAAAAATATTGCATTCCTTTCATTTTGGAAATCGAACGCACAATTTTAGAAACCCTATCCATCGAAATTTCTGCATTTTCAGGATTTGAACTTTTTTCTTTTAATTCTTCCTTGCTTATTAAAAACAAGTTTTCAGAAACTAAATTTGGATTTTCAGAAAGATTCCATGCATTTGCAGCACGTTTACAAAATTCTGTATCCGGAGTAAGAGAAAGTTCAAAACCATCTTTAGACTGAATTAAATGTTTTATAGAGCCTTTTTCTTTTAATTCTTCATAAATTTCATCTTTTAAAACAGTATTCTGTTCCTGACAAAAAATTTGTCCAAAAAAAAGAAAAAATAAACCTATAAACAAAAAATTCCGTCTATTCATCAAATTCATTAAAAAGTTTGTCCTTTAAAAATTACACGAACCTGTTTGTAAAGTCCTTCGCCTTCGCTGATTGTTTCAACTTCTGGAACATCGTTGAGAGTAGTGTGAATCAAACGGCGTTCAAAAGGATTCATTGGTTCAAGCAAAACCGATTTGTGTGTTGAGCGAACTTTGTCTGCCGTGTTGTAAGCAAGATGAACAAGATTTTCTTCACGGCGAACGCGATAATTTTCTGTATCGAGAATTACACGTACATCTTCACGTCCAAGATGTCCTGCATAAACGTTTGCAAGCAACTGAAGAGCATCAAGATTTTTACCACGGCGGCCAATCAAAATCGAAGAAGCTTCAGAAGTAAGTTTAATCCCAATTTTTTTGTCTTCGCGGAAAGAAATTTGAACTGCGGCTTCATATCCCATTTTAGAAATTATTTCGTTTACAAAATCAATAAGTTTCTGTTCAAAATCATCCTGCGCAAGCGGATTTGTAACAGTTCTTTTTGCAACATTTTCAGGGTCGTAAGAACGTCCGCTGTCAGAATTTACATTCGTTTCTTTTACAGGCGTAATGCGAATTTTTACGTAGCCTGCTTTAAAAAGCGATTTTTTCTGTGTTTCAACAATTTCTACATCAAATTCATCACGTTCAAGACCAAGTTCGGCGGCAGCTTTTTCAATAGCTTCTTTTTCATTTTTTCCTTCAAATTCGTAATTCATTTATTTCTCCATAAAAAGTTCAAAGTGCTTACTGGATGTGAAAAATTCTTCGAATTAATTCCACATCCAATAAAAAAACATCTCCAAAAAAAATCAGAGACGTTTTTTAAATTATTTTTTTATTTTTGCGTTGATAAACAACTGCTGTCCAAGCTGAATCAAGTTGCTGACTGTCCAGTAAAGCAAAAGTCCAGACGGAGCATTGTAGAACAGGAAGAAGAACAAAATCGGCATACCGTACATCATCATCTTCATCTGCATAGCACTCTGACCGGCAGTAGTTCCACCGTTTTGTGTAATTTTTCCAAACAAAAGCTGACTGATTACATAAATTACCGGCAAAATTCTGATTTGATTTCCAAGGAAAGGCAAATTGAATTTCAATGTTGCCACATGGTCACCAGCACTCAAATCGCTAATCCATCCAGGAATAAAACTTGCTCCACGGAATTCAAAATAATTGTTGAACAAGTTGTACATTGCAAACAAAATTACGAACTGGAAAAGCATTGGCAAACATCCAGAAAGAGGATTATAACCAATTTCTTTATAAAGTTTCATTGTCTGCTCGTTGAGTTTTTGAGGATTATCTCTGTACTTTTCCTGCAAAGCCTGCATTTTTGGCTGCAAAGCCTGCATTTTTACAGTACTTTTTGCAGTTTTAGCTGTAATAGGGAACATTGCAAACTTCAAAATTGCTGTAACAATTATGATCGAAACACCCCAGTTATGAACAAGCTTATTTATCATTTCCAGTAAGAATTTTAGGACAATTTCAAGCCAGCTTAAAAATCCACTTGTCTGAATGCTGTTGTCAAAACGAACTCCATCAAGTTTCCAAACGTTGTTTTCCGGTACATTATAAATTCTCAAATCTTTTTCGTTGCGAGGTCCAACATAAACATAATATGTATCGTTAGAACCATTTGCATCTACAGCTTTACGAGAAACAATTGCCTGAGCATTTGTTTTATCTTTTAAATCAGTTTTTGAAGAATAGGTAACTTTACTGTTCATTGAAGAACTATCAGAAGGGCAGAGCAAAACTTCAAAATATTTTCCTGCCATCGAAATCCAGTTCCATTCTTTTTCGTAAGATTTTGTCTGGTTTGTACCAAGAATAATTCTTTTTTTATTTTTGCCGTTGTATGAAATAAACTGACGATTTTCGTAGCGATTAACTTTTGGATTGTAAAACGGTCCCATCTGAGGAGAAGTTCTCAAAGAATAACTTGAACCATTTAAATCCAAGCCCTGAAAATTTTCTCCAGGGGCAACTGTAACATCAAGCTTAAAAACATAATCGTTTGGATTAAAGGTGTATGTTTTTACAAGTGTAAATTCACCTTTAGAGCCGTCCGGATTATTTACAACATAATTTTTGAAAAATCCGATTTTATTTTCATCAATTTTTTTAGAAACAAAAATATCGTTTATGATTGAATTTTCAGCGCCGCCGACAGAAACCGCAAATGCACGGTTAGAATCGGTAATATTATCTGCCATCTGAATAAAACCATTTGTATCTGAATCGATATGGTCTTTTAATTCATAACCGACAATGTCACCGCCACGATTTGTAAAAGTAACTTTTACTTTATTTGTTTCGACTATGAAATTTTCTTCTGCAAGAGAATCCGAATTCTGTGAATTTACAATGCCAATTTTTTCAGGAATATTTTTTTCAATATTTTCTGAATTTTCAGCGGCAACTTCAATAGCAGTAGTTTCATTTTTCTGAGTTACAGGCTGTGGCTTTGGCATAAAATAAGTCTGCAAAAAGAAAAATCCAATCAAAACAACAGACGAAAGGCCAATTGCCCACGCAGTATTTTTTTCCATTGTTTTTCTCCGGAAATTTTATTTTCTATTTTTTTTAGTTATGGAACTGGATCGTAACCGCCCCTAAATAAAGGATTGCATTTAAAAATCCTTTTTACAGTAAGACAACAACCCTTAAAAGCACCATGTTTTTTTAACGCCAAAAGTGCATATTCTGAGCAACTTGGATAAAATCTACAGCATTTCGGAAATAGTGGCGAAATACAAAGCCTGTAAACTTTTATAAAAAAAGACAAAAATTTTACAACGAAATTTCGCATTCTTTTAAAAGCCCAGCTTTTTTACATAATGTTTGAAATTGATCACACCGCGAGTGGAACGAATCTTTTTCGGCAGGAGGATACACTAAAAAAAGCATATCATAGCCAGTGTTCAGGTATGATTTTAGATTTCTAAAGATTTCTCGGCTAAACCGCTTTGCACGGTTACGTTCAACAGCATTACCAAAACCACGGGGAAGAGGAAATCCAATTCTATTGAATTTCAAGTTGTTGGGAAGGTAAAACAATTTCGCCCCAACAACGCTTACTCTTTTCCCGTTTTTAAACAGATTCTTGAATTCTGAAGCACGTTTTATTCTTTCATCGAAAGTAAAACGCCTAGACTCTGACAAGACTGTTTTCATTTTTAAAAGAATTAGTATTTATTCTTTTCGTCAGCTACAGAAAGCTTTGAACGACCCTTTGCACGACGACGGGCAAGAACTGCACGTCCACCGCGAGTTGCCATGCGAGCACGGAATCCGAATTTTCTATTTCTTTTAACTTTACTTGGTTGATATGTTCTTAACATGGGAACATTCTCCTTATTTTACGGACACTGTTAGACAGAATCCAAATTTTAAACAAAAAAGTATAGTGCGATAGAATATAACAAATTTAATTGCTATTAGTCAACATATCGTTTTTTATATCGTCGAACATTTTTTGAATTTCCGACGGTAACTCTTTTTTCTGACCAGAATTTTTATAAACAAAGCCTTTTTTTTCAAGTTCTTTTTGTTCTCTGTTTATTCTAAATTCTTCGGCATTCCGCTGTTTTTCTTCATCAATTTTCCGATGAATTTTTGAAATTTCTGCATTTGTACCAGCTAGACGAAAGGCGAGGGTTTCAATTTTAATCTCTGGAATTTTCATCTTGAAACCTTTTAAGATATATTTTTTATAATTTCCAAGCATTTGAATCCAACCGGGATGATCCGCTTCCACAAGCAAAATTCCGTTTTTTAAATCGATTACATGCGAATGGCTCGCCATATTTTTTCCAATATTTTCTCCGTTTATGCTATTCGATCTTATTGATTCAACAATCTGCGTCCACAAATTTGAAATTTTATTTCCCTGTCGAACTTGTTCCGGATCAATATTCTTCATAATTCTTAAAACCATATCGGAAGCTTTTATAAAATTACTGTCGTTCATTCCAAATTCCTCCGTTGATTTCAAAAATCTTTGTTCCTTCCTTCATATATCTTTCGTAAGGTTCGCCAGGCAAAAATGTACAGAAAAGTTGATCATATTCCGGCAAAAGCTGAGTCACAAGCTGTCTTTTATCAGGATCCAGTTCTAAAAGAACATCGTCCATAAGCAAAATCGGTTTTTTTCCAGTTACATTTGCATAAAAAATTGCCTGTCCGATTCTAAGAAGAATTGCCAAAAGTCGTCTTTGTCCTGTAGAAGCCGTCGAAGTAAAATCAGTTCCATTTCTAAAAAACTTAATCTTGTCGCGATGAGGTCCGCTCATTGTCGTCATAACAGCTTTGTCAATTTCTATTTTTGACTGCAAAATTTCAAATGCCTTTTGCGCCGAAGGAATAATATTCAAACTGTCATCAGATTTCCAACTTGGTTCATATTTTATGGCAACCCCGTCAATTCCTGTAATTTTTTCATAAAGCTTTCCAAAAAACTGGTTAAACTGAAAAATTGTATCCCTTCGTTTTTTTTCAATTTCAATTCCATTTTGGACAAGCTGAGAGTCAAAAATTTCCAGCATTTCGTAATTTTTTTCTTTTAACGAAAAATTGCGGCTTTTTAGAATTTTTTTATAATTTCGGCTTGTGTCAATGTAGAGAACGTCGTACATCGAAAGACACTGATCAACAAAAAAACGGCGGCGTTCAGGCTCTCCAACGGCAAATTCTAAATCATCGTGGCAAAACAAGACACAAGGCATTGTATTTATCAGTTCTTTACGGTCTTTTATCCATTTTCCGTTTTTGTCGATTTTCTTTTTTCCATTTTCAAAAAAAATCGAAATATTTTCTGTTGAACCATTTTCAAGCCGATACATAGTTTTTATCGAAAAATCTGAAAAACCTTTTGTTGCAACTTCTGCATCGGCCCGAGTTCTAAAAGAATTTCCGTAAGCTGAGTAATAGATTGATTCGAGTAAATTACTTTTTCCCTGTCCATTTTCCCCGACAAAATAAATCTCCTTTGAGAGAAGATTTATCGTTGAGTTCTGAAGATTTCTGTAATTTACAAAAGAAACTGAAAGTACAGGCATCTGCCTTTTTAAGCCATCTGCATCGGCATAATAATGTGGAAATAATCTTCCGCAGGTTCTGGAAGCATTGTTACAGCTTTCATTTCGCCTGAGAATTCAAATTTTATTCTTTCAACATCCATTACACGTAAAGGCTCTTCGATATATTTGTAATTCATTGCAATTGTAATTTCATCGCCTGCAAATTCACACGGAATTTCAACTTCTGCATCTCCAGAATCAGATTCTTGTGAAGTAAGTCTTAAAACTCCAGGGCAAATGTTAAAGAAAACCCTTCCTGCTTTTTTATCAACCATGACAGCAGTTTTTTTAAGAGCTCCAATTAAATCGCTTTTCTGAACCTTAAAATTATAAGACTGAGATTCCGGAATTACGCGCATATAGTTTGGAAACTGTCCATCAATAAGAGTTGAAGAAAGTTCGTAATTCTGAAAACGGAAAAAAATCATTTTATCGACAATAGCAATTGAAATGTTTCCTTCGTCAGAAAGATGTCTTGCGACAATATTTAAAACTTTTGGATGGACAATTGCCGCCGGAAAATCTGCAATTCCCTCTGGAAATTCTTTTGAAGCATAAGCAAGACGGCGACCGTCAGTTGCTACAAGAACAAGTTTATTATCTCTTTTTTCAAAATAAACTCCATTCATAAAATAGCGGGTTTCATCTGCGCTAACTGCAAAAGAAGTCTGGCTGATCATTTTTTTTATTTCTTTCGATGGAACTTCAAAGAAAGGAACTTTTTCTGCAATTGGAAATTCTGGGAATTTATCCTGAGATGTGCATTTTAACTGGAATTTATTTTTTTTAGTTGAATGGCGAATCAAGGCAACTGTCTGATTATCCTTTTGCTGCAATTCAAAATCAATTTCGCCTTCATCAAGAACTGAAAGAATTCCCAAAAATTTATCACAGAATACAGTTGTAGAACCTTCTTCTTCAATTTCAACAGGAATCTTTGTTTCAAAATTTACTTTTATGTCTGTTGCTTTTATTGTAAGAGTGTTGTTCTGTGCAATAAAAAGGACATTAGAAAGAATTGATATTGCGCTTTTTGTGGAAATGATTTCCTGGGCAATTGAAATCTCATTTATCATTGAATTTCTGTCAAAAGTAAACTTCATTTTTGGACTCCTTAAAAAGTTTTATTTTCAAAATTTTTTTTATATACACAAACTAATAAATTCTAAATTTTAATAAATTTAGTAATAGTAATAATAAGAGTTGTGAATTTGTTGATAACTAATTTAACTCTTTGTTGTTTAAAGAATTAAAAAGTTGATAACTCTGTAGATTGAATTCACATTAAATTCACAAATTCACAGATCTAAATGTTTTCCACACTTTTTACACAACATATTACCATAAGATTAACAATTTGTGTTTTTTATTTTCTAAAATCTTTTGTTGCGCGAATCAGCAGGTTTACTGTTGAATTCATTGAAGAATCAGTTTTTAAAAGACTTTCAACTTTGTCGCGCGCATGCATAATTGTTGTGTGATCTCTTCCTCCAAATTCATTTCCGATTTCTGTAGTTGAATATTCTGTTAAAGAGCAGCAAATATAAATTGAAATTTGTCTTGGAATTACGAATTTTCTGTCTTTCTTTTTGCTTTTTAGGTCAGAAACTGAAACATTGTAATGCTCAGCAACTACTTTTTGAATATTTTCAATTGTGATTGTTCCAGAATAAGGGTCATTTATTGTATCTCTAAGCTGATTTTGAGCAATTTCGACAGTGAGAGGCTTTCCTACAAGTTCCGCAAAGCCAATTGATTTTGTGATGCAGGATTCAATATCGCGGACGTTTGTCTGACAGTTTTTTGCAATATATTCAATTACATCTTGAGGAATAGATTTATGAAGAAGTTCCAGTTTTTTTTGAATGATTGCAAGCCTGTTTTCGTAATTTGGAGGCTGAAGGTCAACATTTAAACCGCGGCTAAAGCGAGAACTGATTCTTTCTGTAAAACCTTTTAATTCTTTGATTGGACGGTCGCTTGTAAAAACAATCTGTCCGTTTTTATCGTAAATTGAATTGAAAGTATGAAAAAGTTCTTCCTGAGTTCCTTCTTTTCCTTCAAGAAACTGAATATCATCAAGAAGAAGAACGTCAAGACTGCGATATTTTTTCTTAAAATTGTCTATTGTTTGATTTTTAAGCGAGGCTGTAAATTCATTCGTAAAATTTTCAGCGCTTGTATAGGCGATTTTTGTTTTTTCGTTGTTTGAATAAATAAAATTTCCCAAAGCCTGCATAAGATGAGTTTTTCCAAGACCAACTCCACCGTAAATCAATATTGGGTTGTAAGCTTTTCCTGGATTTTTTGCTGCCGAAATTGAAGCATTGTAAGCGTAAATACTGTTTTCGCCCGGAACAAAGGTTTCGAAAGTAAAATTTTCATTTAATTGAGGATGCTTTTTATGAGAATTTTCAGTTGGTTCGGATTTTTTTTCAACCTGATGAACAATTTCTGGTTCCGCCGTTTTTGTTTTAGGTTCTGGCAAAGGTTCTTTTTTTGGAATTGAAACGGTCTGTTTATTTTTTACAATGTGGGTGATTGAAATTTGCTGTCCAGTCAATTCGTTTATTTTATCTTCGAGTCTTTGAACGTATTTTTTTGAATTCATCTGAATCCACATAAATTCTGAAGAAACAGAAACAGTAATTTGAGAAAGAGTGTCTTCTACGTAATCCATATTAAACCAGAGAGTAAATTCGTCCGACTGATTGTTTTCGTTCATTTCTTCTCGTATTTGTTTAATTGCTTCTTCAAAAAAATCTTTGTAATTCTGGCTGGACATAGAACTGATTATAATTCACCTTTACTTTTTTCTTCAATACAAATATAATTTTTACTATTCAAAAATTCTATCCGTATCTTTTGTAATAAATCATAAAATCATATAATATAAAGGAATAGAAAAATGGCTTCTTCTTATGATGCTGGCAGTATTCAAGTATTAAAAGGTCTTGAAGCTGTCCGCAAGCGTCCTGGTATGTATATTGGATCTACAGGACCAAAGGGACTTCATCATCTTGTTTACGAAACTGTTGATAACTGTATTGACGAGGCAATGGCTGGTTATTGCGATAAAATCGTTGTTGCTCTCGAAAAAGACGACATTGTGCGTGTTGAAGATAATGGTCGTGGTATTCCTGTTGCAATGCACCCGACAGAACATGTTAGTGCTCTTGAACTGGTTTTGACTCGGCTTCATGCTGGTGGAAAATTTGACAAAAAATCTTATAAAGTTTCCGGCGGTTTGCACGGTGTTGGTGTTTCTTGTGTAAATGCTCTTTCAGATTGGCTTGAAGCAACTGTTAAACGTGATGGACATATTTACCGTCAAAAATATGAACGCGGAATTCCAGTTACAAAAGTTGAAACTATTGGCGATACAGACGAGCACGGAACTATAATTCGCTGGAAAGCCGACAAATCGATTTTTACGGTTACGACAACTTATGACTGGGATGTTTTGATTCAGCGTTTAAAAGAGCTTGCATTTTTGAACAGCGGAATCGTAATTATTTTTCGAGATGAACGTCTTGAAACTCCAAAAGAGCAAATTCTCAAATATGAAGGCGGAATTGTCCATTATGTTCAGGAATTAAATTCAAAGTCAAAAATAAAATATCCTGAGGAACCTATTTTTATTGTTGGCGAAAAAGAAGATGACAATCCGGAAAAAGGCTCTGTAATTACAGAGCTTGCTTTTCAGTACAACGAGGGTTATTCAGAAAACATCCACACTTATGTAAATGATATTCGCACTGGCGACGGTGGAACTCATCTTGACGGTTTCCGTTCAGGACTTCTTTCGGTTCTTTCAAAAGCTCTTGATGGAAATGAAAAACTGAAGAAAAAAATGCCTAAAAAAGACGGAAAAATCGATTCAAAAGAAGATCCGTATGAAAAATTGACGGGTGATGATGTTCGTGCCGGACTTGTTGCCGTTCTTTCGATAAAAGTTCCTGAACCAGAATTTGTTGGCCAGACTAAAGATAAACTTGGAAATCCTGAAGTCCGGGGAATTGTAGATTCTCTTGTAAAAGAAAAGCTTACAATTTTCTTTGAGCTGAATCCGGCAATTCTCGAAAAAGTTCTTGAAAAATCTATTGGAGAAGCAACTGCGAGAATTGCAGCTCGTAAGGCAAAAGACGCTTCACGCAAAAAGTCTGGACTTTCTGGATTTAAAAAGCCGGAAAAACTTTCTGACTGTTCAATAAAAGATAATCCTTCTATTTGCGAAGTTTATATTGTCGAAGGAGATTCGGCCGGCGGTTCTGCAAAAAAAGGAAGAGAATCTAAAACTCAGGCAATTCTTCCTCTTTGGGGAAAAATGCTTAACGTTGAAAAAGTTGATCCTGCAAAGGTTATGGAAAACGACAAACTTAAACCAATTATTGATACGCTCGGCGCTGGCTTTGGAAAAGATTTTAACATCGAAAAAATTCGTTATCACAAAATAATTATCATGGCCGATGCAGATGTCGACGGTTCTCATATTAGAACTTTGCTTTTGACTTTTTTTTACAGATATATGCCTGAAATTATTGAAAAAGGTTATGTTTATCTGGCAATGCCTCCTCTTTTTAAAGTTCAGCTTGGAAAAAAAGAGCCTGTTTACTGTTATTCAGATGCAGAAAGAGATGCTGCTTTGGAAGCTCTTGGAGAACAGAGAGAAAAGGCAGATGTCCAGCGTTATAAAGGTCTTGGTGAAATGGACGGAAACCAATTGTGGGAAACTACAATGAATCCTGCCACAAGAAAAATGCGTGTTGTAACTGTTCCTGACGCAGAAGCAGCAAATAGAATTTTTACAGTCTGCATGGGCGAAGAAGTAGAACCAAGGCGCGAATTTATTGAATCGAATTCAAGTTACGCAAATTTGGATATTTAACGATAGCATAACTAAAATAAAAGAAAAAAGGTCATTGAGCCTGTAAAAAATGACCAATAGACAAAAAGTGGTTTTGACAGGCTCGGCCACCTCAAAATGGAACTAAAAATGTTAGAAGAAGAAAAAACACCGGAAGGTGGAACGGTAATAAAAATTCCAATCGAAGACGAAGTTAAGCAGGCTTATATTGACTATTCGATGTCTGTAATTGTTCAGCGTGCTTTGCCAGATGTTCGCGACGGATTAAAGCCTGTTCACAGGCGAATTATGTACGCAATGGACAAACTTAATCTTTCGAGCGGCGGAAAAACAAAAAAATGTGCCACAATCGTTGGTGAAGTTTTGGGACATTATCATCCTCACGGTGATGCTTCCGTTTATGATGCATTGGTTCGTTTGGGGCAGGATTTTGCGCAACGTTATACGACTGTAACTCCGCAGGGAAATTTTGGTACGATTGCAGGTGATCCTCCAGCGGCTTACCGTTATACCGAAGCCAAAATGTCAAAAATCACCGAGGAAATGACTGCCGACATTAACAAAGAAACTGTAGATATGGTTTCTAACTTTGATGATACGACAGTTGAACCTTCAGTTCTTCCTGGAAAATTTCCATTTCTTCTTTGTAACGGAACAACTGGTATTGCCGTTGGCATGGCTTCAAATATGCCGACTCACAATTTACGCGAAGTTGCCTCTGCCATTGCGGCTTACATTGACAATCCGGAAATTACAATTGATGAATTGATGACTTATATAAAAGGTCCGGACTTTCCGACTGGCGGTGTAATTTACGGTCGTGAAGGAATCAAAAAAGCTTATAGAACTGGTCGCGGAAGAATTACAATTCGCTCAAAATTCAATATTGAAACAGACAAAAAAGGAAAAGAACGCATTGTATTTACAGAAGTTCCTTATGGAGTAAATACAACGAATATCATAAAAAGAATCAACGAACTTGCAGAAAACAAAATAATTGAAGGAATTGCCGATGCAAACGATGAAACTTCTGACCGTGTTGGAATGAGACTTGTAGTTGAGCTTAAAAAAAATGCAATTACAAAAATCGTCTTGAACCAGCTTTTTGCAAAAACGGACTTGCAGTCAAATTTTGGCGTAATCAATCTTGCTCTTGTTCCTCAGCAGAAAGATGGTTTGCGATATGACGAGCCTCAGTTGCAGCTTCCAAATGTTTATTTAAAACCGCAGATTCTTACTTTAAAGCAGTTGATTCAATATTTTGTAGAGCATCGCGACGAAGTAATTACGCGCAGAACGATTTATGATTTAAAAGTTGCAAAACATAAGATGAAGATTTTGCAGGCTTTAATTACAGCTATTAACAATATTGATGAAGTAATTGCAATTATCAAATCAAGCCGCGACACAGAAGAAGCAAAACTCCGCCTTGAAAAACGCTTTGATTTTGATGACGAGCAGGCACAGGCGATAGTTGATATGCCTCTTAAAAGGCTTACTCATCTTCTTATTGAAGATTTGCAGAACCAGATTAAAGAACTTCAGGCATTGATTGACCATTTGGAAGATTTGCTTGCTCATCACGAAAAAATCCGCCTGCTGATAAAAGACGAAACAAATGAACTGGCAGAAAAATATGGCGATGACAGAAAAACTGATATTGTTGCTGACGAAGTAGAGCAGATAAATACAGAAGATATGATTAAAGAAGAAGAAGTTGTCGTTATGATTTCCAAACTTGGTTATATCAAGAGAGTTCCTCTTACTCAGTACAAGGCTCAGAGCCGTGGTGGAAAAGGAAGTTTGAGCGCAACTTTGATTGAAGGTGATTACATCAATCAGATTTTTACGGCAACGACAAAATCATTTATAACTTTTTTTACAAACGCTGGAAAAGTGTATTGGATAAAAGTTCATGAAATTCCTGAAGCAAGCCGTTCAAGCCGCGGTTCAAGCGTAAAATCTTTGATTCAGCTTAGCCCTGATGAAGAAATTTCCACAATTGTAACTATGAAAGATTATACCGATCAGCAGTATATATTTATGTCGACAGCAAATGGAACTGTAAAAAAATGCAAAACTACTGAATTTGCAAATGCAAAAACTCGTGGCGTAATCGGAATTAAGCTTCATGATGGAGATCATCTTGTTTCTGCAATGTTGACTTCCGGAAATGACGATGCAATGCTTATTACAAGAAAAGGGCAGGCGCTTAGAGTTTCTGAAGAAAGTGTTCGTCCAATGGGAAGAGCAAGTTCTGGCGTTACAGGAATTCGTCTTGCTTCTGGAGATGAAGTTGCTGCTGCAATCAGTGTTGAACAAAATAAAGATGCGCTTGTTATAACCGAAAAAGGTTATGGAAAACGAGTTGGATTTGATGAGTTTGGAAAACACGGACGTGGAACTGGCGGACAGAAAATTTTCGGAAATATTGACGGCAAGGGCGAAATTATAGGCGCAATTGCGGTTTCAGAAAGTGATGAAGTAATCTGTATGTCTGGACAGGGAAAAACTCTTAGAGTTTCGGCAGCAATGATTTCAAAGCAGGGCAGAGCATCTTCTGGAACCCGTATTATAAATATCGACGAACCAGATTATGTTGTAGGCTTTGATAAAGTTGCAAGCGAAGATGAAAAAGATAAAGAGTAATTCTTTGTATTATAAAGAATTAGATAAATTGTTTTTAATGTGATGACAAAACTTTTTTATTTAATTATAATTAAGTTGAGGGGACTTTACTTATTAAATGATCTTTTTATGACAGATTCGTAAAGATCAAATGACCATCAGGTAGACCAGAGATTTTTCTCTGGTCTTTTTTTTATCCACATCTATTTATAATGGCAGCTGAAGAATTTGGTGTCTTGCCTGTGGATAACTTGTTTAAAAATGCGGCAATCTCAAAAAAAAAGTGTTTTGAAAAATTTAATTCCTTATTATAAAAGAATTTAACTAAATTTTGTTGAATTTTATTTTTATGTCCGAATGTGGAATACTTGTGGATAACTTTTGTTTATGACTTTATCTATGTTTCATGAGAAACACTTTTGATTTTAGTTTTATGAAGAAGTTTTTTATTCAAAAAATTTCATCATTTTTCTAGTAGGGTAATTCAAGAATTTGTGACGTTTCATGAGAAACATTTTTTTTAACATAAAAATGGAATTTTAACTTTATTGAAATGCAGGCGAAAAGTTATAAAAACTTTTTTTAACAGAATGTTTCATGAGAAACAAATTGCTTTATTAGTTAAATAAATTTTGTGTTGTTGATGAAACTACTGAAAGTTGAGTTTTATAAAAAATGAAAATTTACTAAAAATCTGGCAAAAATGTTTCATGAGAAACAAGTTGTCAATAGTCTTAATTTCGAGTTTTATAATTTAATGTCATTGCCGAGATTGTCACTCCCTTGTTGTATCTGGCTTGAGGCGATAATCTATTGAAAATTTCCAGTAGATTTCTGGCTAAGTTTGCAGCGTAACCATCACACTGTCGCAGCACGTGAATGATACTTAAATTACTGTTCTTATCAAAACTCGATGCTTAGGTTAATACTCAATACTTGTTGAGGAACTTAATATTAAGTATTGATTTGTTTTAAAGTATTAAAATAGTGGTGCATTGAAATATGAAGATATGAGATAAAAAACACACAGAGGTTAGTGAAGTTGTTTCATGAGAAACATTTGATAATTTTGTTAAATGATAAGTGATAATTATGAGTAAAACTGTTTAATATAAGCGTAAAATTTTTCATTTATTCGAAAAGGTATTTTTAACTGATAAAAATGTTTCATGAGAAACACTTTTATAAAAAGAAAAATCCGTTTTAAACTATTAACCGTTAGTTTGTTTAAAGATGTTTTAAATGACGAATGTTCGTCATTTAAAAATAGATATTTCCTTTTTATATATGTGATAAAAAACTGGGTAAAAATAAAAAAATGTAGGAAATTGCGAGATTTTTATTCTAAATAGCCTCTGAACTTCGAATTTTATAGTTTAATGTCATATCTGGCTTGAGCCGATAATCTTTTGAAAATTTCCAACAGGTTTCTGACCGAGTTTACTGAGAAAAAAACGCACTGTCGTAGCACACGTGAATGACACTTAAATTATTATTCTTATCAAAACTTAATATTTGGACTAGATAATACTTTTTGTATTTTATAAAACTTATTAAAGTTCAATTTTTTGTCAAAGTGTTTTAATCGCTTTGTTTGATTGTTGTGGATTGAGTTGTTTATTGCAATAGATTTTTGTATTTTCAAATTCAAATGAAGACATAATATTGAAAAAAATCAAATCAGGTTATAAAATAATATAAATTTCAGAATTAACTTTTCTGCTTCTATTTGACAAAAAAATCCATAGTTAATTTAGGAGGACAATATGTCCAGAAAGAAACAGTCGATGGATGGAAACCAGGCTGCGGCTCACGTCGCTTATGCTTTTACTGAGGTAGCCGGTATTTATCCTATCACCCCGTCGTCTCCAATGGCCGACTGGGTTGACAACTGGTCTGCGAACGGCCAGAAGAACGTTTTCGGTGAAAAAGTAAAAGTAATCGAAATGGAATCTGAGGCAGGCGCGGCGGGAACTGTTCACGGTTCTCTCGCTTCGGGAGCTTTGACAACAACTTTCACAGCTTCCCAGGGTCTTCTTTTGATGATTCCGAATATGTACAAGATTGCGGCTGAGCAGCTTCCTTGTGTATTCCACGTTGCTGCGCGCTGTGTCGCAACTCAGTCTTTGAACATTTTCGGCGACCACTCAGACGTTTACGCTTGCCGCCAGACTGGAGCCGCAATGCTCGCTGAGTCTAACCCTCAGGAAGTCATGGACTTGGCTCCGGTTGCGCACTTGGCTGCAATCGAGGGAAAAGTCGCTTTCATCAACTTCTTCGACGGATTCCGCACTTCACACGAGATTCAGAAAATCGAGCTTTGGGACTACGCTGACCTCAAAGAAATGCTCAACATGGACGCTGTAAAGGAATTCCGCGCGCACGCGCTTAATCCAGAGCATCCTGCAATGCGCGGCTCTCACGAGAACGGAGACGTTTTCTTCCAGCACCGCGAGGCTTGCAACTCAACTTACGACGCACTTCCAGCAATCGTTGAGAAATACATCAACAAAATCAACGAGAAGCTCGGAACTCACTACGGCCTGTTCGACTACTACGGCGCGCCGGACGCTGACCGCGTAATCGTTGCGATGGGCTCAATCTGCGACGTTGCAGAGGAAGTCATCGACTATCTTACAAAGAAAGGCGAGAAAGTCGGCCTTGTAAAAGTCCATCTCTACAGACCGTGGGTTTCTGCAAAATTCCTTGAAAAACTCCCGAAAACCGTAAAGAAAATCGCAGTTCTCGACAGAACAAAGGAGCCAGGCTCTCTCGGAGAACCGCTTTACCTTGATGTTGCCGCAACTTTGCGCGAGGCTGGCTTGAACGATGTAGTTCTTACAGGCGGCCGCTACGGTCTCGGCTCAAAAGACACTCCTCCAAGCTCAGTGTTCGCAATCTACACAGAGCTTGCAAAAGACGCTCCAAAATCACGCTTCACAATCGGAATTGTTGACGATGTTACTCATCTTTCATTGCCAGAAGTCAAGCCGGCTCCAATCACATCTGCTGAAGGAACTGTAGAGTGCAAATTCTGGGGAATCGGCGGTGACGGAACTGTCGGAGCCAACAAGGACTCGACAAAAATCATCGGCGACCACACAGACAAGTACATTCAGGCTTACTTCCAGTACGACTCAAAGAAGACAGGAGGAATCACAATTTCTCACCTGCGCTTCGGCGACCATCCAATCAAGTCTCCTTACTACATCAATCAGGCTGACTTCGTTGCCTGCCACAACCAGTCTTATATCATCAAAGGATACAAGATGGTTCAGGATGTCAAGAAAGGCGGAATCTTCCTTATCAACTGCCAGTGGTCAGACGAGGAGCTTGACAAGCATCTTCCTGCAGAGTCAAAGAAATACATCTACGACAACAAGATTAAAGTCTACACAGTTGACGCTGTAGACATCGCGACAAAAATCGGACTTGGAAAACGCACTTCAACAGTTCTCCAGTCCGCATTCTTCAAGCTCGCGAACGTTCTTCCTTCAGAAGAAGCAATCAAATACATGAAGGAAAAGGTTGTCGCAAAGTTCTCTAAGAAAGGACAGGACATCGTCGACATGAACTGCCAGGCGATCGACCAGGGAGCGGGCGCACTGCACGAGGTAAAAGTTCCTGAAAGCTGGGCAAATCCGGCTCCGGACGCTGCAAAGCCTGCTCTCAAGGGCGAGGCAAAAACAGTCGCTATGGTCGAGAAGCTCATGAATCCAATCGGACTTATGGACGGAGACAACCTTCCTGTTTCTGCATTCAAGGACAATCCGGACGGACAGTTTGAGCTTGGAGCTTCCGCATACGAGAAGCGCGGAACAGCGGTCATGGTTCCAGCATGGAATTCAGAGACTTGTGTTCAGTGCAACTCTTGCGCGTTTGTCTGCTCTCACGCGACAATCCGCCCGTATCTTCTTACAGCCGACGAGGCTTCAAAAGTTGAGGGACTCGGAGCAAAGACTCTCGCTGTAAAGAACCCGAAACTTTCACAGTACAAATACACACTGTCTGTTTCTCCGCTCGACTGCATGGGCTGCGGCGAATGCACAACAGTTTGTCCTACAAAATCTCTCACAATGGTTCCGCAGGAAAGCCTTGTCAAGAACCAGCCGCAGTGGGATTACCTTGTAGCTAATGTTTCTAAGAAGCCGGAAGTTGACACATTGCCGCTTTCACCGATGACTTCACAGTACAGCCAGCCATTGCTTGAATTCTCAGGCTCTTGCGCAGGCTGCGCAGAGACATCTTACGCTCGCCTTATCACTCAGCTTTTCGGAGAGCATATGTACATTTCAAATGCTACAGGCTGCTCTTCAATCTGGGGCGGCCCTGCCGCTACAGCTCCTTACACAATCAACAAGGACTCAAAGAAAGGACCTGCTTGGGCTAACTCACTCTTTGAGGACAACGCTGAGCACGGACTTGGAATGTACGCAGGACAGAAATTTATCCGCGACAACCTTATTTCAAAGCTCGAGGAAGTTGAATCTAAGACAGACAATGCTTCCCTTAAAGCAGCAATTGCAAAATACTTGGAGACAAAGAACGACACAATCGCAAACTCTCCTGCAACAGACGCTCTTGTAAAAGAACTTGAAGCTTGCGGATGTGAAACTTCTAAAGAAATCCTTGAGAAGAAAGACTATCTTGCTAAGAAATCTGTATGGATTTTCGGCGGAGACGGATGGGCTTACGACATCGGATTCGGCGGACTTGACCACGTGCTTGCTTCCGGCGAGAACATCAACGTCATGGTATTCGACACAGAAATGTACTCAAATACAGGCGGACAGGCTTC
>NZ_DBJD01000091.1:0-39324 GCF_002297065.1 Treponema sp. UBA785
GTATACCTTCCTCCAAGCTGGCCGCCCATTGCGTTCGGCGTCGTGTCGTCTGGATAGTTTGAAGTTTCGTAAGAAGTCTGAAACTGTGTCATGGCAAAAAGACCGTAGAATTTTAAATTTGAAACAGGAGCAAACTGAAACTTTATGCCAAGATATGCGCCGGTATGGCTTTCCCTGTCATAAGAATCATCGTCCTCGTCGGGATATTCACGCCACGGAGCCATTCCATGAAAAATCGTAAAAGGATTTAAGTAGCGCAGTTCAACAGGAGCATTTACAAAAACGCCCTCAAGCGCCGTAATTGTCAGTTTCTTAAAAAGCCTTATATCAAACTGATGCGCGTACATATAGCGGTCAACGTTAAACTGGCTTACAATTCCTGTGTATTTTATGTCTGGAGAATAAACCGAAAGCTGGGCATAAGAAGCTCCGGTAAGATATTCAGACCAAATCATTGAACCAGTAAGCGTTTTTCCGATGTTTCTGGCGCCTTTTCCAATCTGAAAAGAAACTCCTGTCTTTTGTGTCAATCTGTGCCCGATCGAAAAATATGCATTGTCTGGAAAGTTGATGTCGATTGAATCCGCAGAAAGAGGAACATTTGAATATACGTCATTTTTTACGGCATTGTTTTTATTCATTCCAAGAAGAATATCCATCTTCATTGCAACAAAATCCGAAACCGTAAAATTTAAAGGAACAAAAATGAACGGCTTACGCTCATATCTGTCATAAACCCAGTCAATATCGTCATTCGTCTTATAAAAAACAGAAAGATTAAAAGAAGGCTCTATTCCAAAGTTTATGATGTCGGATTTTAAGCCAATCTGCTCATATTCAAAATAGTTCTGAATTTTTTTGAGTTCTGCATGGCCGGCTTCGCTCAGCTTAAAAAAATCGATTTCCTGCAAATAAAGCTTTAGCTCAGAAATTGAAGCCGGCTCAGAATCAGCAAAATTTACAATTCCGCTTTCCATGCACAGGTTTTCGATTGAGTCGTAAATCCAGTGTCCGGCTTCCACAAGCTCCTGCTCTCCTCGGGCAAAGGCAAAAAATGAAATTCCGCAAAAGAGAACAGTTGAAAATATTTTTTTCATAACGCTTTTATTCATTTTTTAATCCATTTTTTTCTGAAATTTTTACGGCAACAGCCTTTTCGTAACATTCGACAAGCTTTGGCGTCAAGGAAGAAATTTTCCATTTAGCGCCCCAAGACTTAGCTTCGAGCGATTTTTCTTTTCTGAGATTCTGGTCTTCGAGAAGGAGCTGGACTTTTTGGGCGAATTCATTCACATCGTCTTTTACCATAAATCCGCCGTTATCGCCCTGCATTACGTCAACAGTTCCCAATTCTCCGATTGCAACAACAGGAAGACCGCTCAACATAGCTTCTACAGTAACAAGTCCCTGAGTTTCTGTTTTGCTCGGAAAGGTAAAGACGCTTGCCATTCTGTAAAAATATATCAAGTCCTCGCCGGGAATGTAACCTGTAAAAAAAACTGAATCTGCCAATTTTTGATTTTCTGCCAGTTCCTTGAGCTCTTCAAGATAAGGACCGTTTCCAACAAACAAAACAGCAGTCTTTTTATTCTTTTTTTGAATTTCACGCAGAACATCGAGCAGAAATGCGCAGTTTTTTTCTTTTACAATGCGGCCAACAAAAAGAAGTATTTTTTTGCCTTTTATTCCTGGACATTTTGAGTAAAGTCTGGAACGAACCGCCATTCCCCGTTTTATCGAATATTTTAATTTTTCTTCGGGAATTCCTGTCGGAAGAATATCCGGCGTTTTGTCTATTCCGTATCTTGAAACGACAGAAGCAATTCTTTGAGTTGGAGCAATTATCTCGTCAGCGCGCTTAAGATAATACTTTACGATTCCTGCGCCGATTTTGCGAAGACTTATATCAGGCAAAAAATTGACGTAATTTGAAAGATAATCTTCCCACATCGTATGAAAGGTAAAAACGCATGGAAGTTTTCGGTGACGCGCATAAATAGAACCCAAATAGCCGATAGTCCACTCAGAATTCAGGTGAACTACGTCCGGTTCGAATTTATCAAGAGATTTTTTGAGATAGTGCCAGGTATTCAGACGCACAATGCGGTCTTCCTTCGAAAAAACAACTGAGGTTGAAGGAATACGGAGGATTTTAAAAGGCGCAGTCGCATCGCTTTCTTTTTCGTTAAAAAAAGAGCTTCTCTGCTGTTCCTGAGAATATTCAAGGCAGACAACGCAGACTTCGTGCCCGATTCTTGAAAGCTCAGTGGCAAAAGATTTGACAGAAACAGAAACACCATTGATTCTCGGAAAATAGGCGTCTGTAAACATTGCTATTTTCATAGAACTTGTATTCTACTCAATTAAAACGGCAACTTCAAGATGAAGACTGACGGACAGTTTTATATGCCAGGAATTAGCCAAGCCTTTCTTTATAATTTTTTTCATATGCTTTAAAACCGCAGATTTTATGTTTTTCGGATGAATTTTTCCAGAGAATTCTATAAACTTATTTTATATGACTTCAGAACAAAAACAGCAGATTTATTCGCTTTTAAAAACCGCATCAGATTCTATTTTGGGCTACAAATCTAAAAGTTTTGACGAAAATGCTCCGTTTTTTAAGGATGATGAAAAAATTCACACTCAGGAAAAACAGCAGCCACAACAAAAAATTCAGCCACAGGAAAATACAAAAAGCTTAAATCAGATTTTGCCGCAGCCGATGCAAAACGTAATCGAAAAAATCGCGCAGTGCTCACGCTGTCCGCTTGCAAAAACCCGCCACAACACAGTTCCAGGAACAGGGGTTTCTTCTCCATTTGTTCTTGTAATCGGCGAAGGACCGGGCTTTGAAGAAGATATGCAGGGGCTTCCATTTGTAGGGCCAGCAGGACAACTCTTGGACAAAATGCTCGCCGCAATCAATTTGAGCCGAATTTCAAACGTTTACATTGCTAATATCGTAAAGTGCCGTCCGCCTCAAAACAGAAATCCT
Organism: Treponema sp. UBA785; assembly: GCF_002297065.1. NCBI lineage: Bacteria > Pseudomonadati > Spirochaetota > Spirochaetia > Treponematales > Treponemataceae > Treponema > Treponema sp. UBA785. The sequence goes on from NZ_DBJD01000091.1 coordinate 2,999, forward strand.
TATCCTGAAGAAGCAGATGCGTGCTCTTCTTTTTTGCAGGCGCAGATTGCGCTTTTAAAACCAAAGGCAATTCTCTGCGTAGGAACAGTTGCCGCAAAAAACCTTTTAAAGACCGAATTTGGAGTTACAAAACTTCGCGGACAGTTTTTTGAATATCAAAATATTCCCGTCTGCGTAACTTACCATCCAAGCGCTCTTTTAAGAGACAATTCACTAAAAAGACTTGCATGGGAAGACTTGAAATTCTTTAAGACAAAACTGCTTGAATTAAACCCAGGCTACGAAAGCCAATATATTCCATATATAAAACAATAAAAAATGGCAAAATATCTTCAGGTTGCGCTAAACGTTCCCTTAAACCAGACATTCACTTACCTCAACATAGAACCTTCCGAAATTTCTAGAATCGGATGCAGGGTTGAAATAAAATTCGGAGCACGAAAAACAAAAGGATGCGTCGTAGACGAATTTGAAAACCTTCCGCCAGATTTTCCAGTCGAAGAATCAAAAATCCGTCCAATCACAAAAGTTATTGACGAAAAACCGCTTTTAACTCCGGAACTGATCGAACTTGCATTCTGGGTTTCAAAATATTACATCTGCGCAATCGGCGAAGCTGTAAGCGCCATGCTTCCTTCTGCAAAACGAGAAACCGATGCCGGAGGATTTTCGTTCGTAGATGAAATTTCTTCGGAAAAAGCGGCTGTCTTGAGCGAAGAACAGGAAAAAGCCGTAAAAGAAATTCTTTCGCCAGAGGCAAATACAAACCTTCACTATCTTTACGGGCCGACAGGCACAGGCAAGACGGAAGTTTTTCTTCAATGCGCGCAAAAAATCCTTGATCAAAAAAAAGGCGTAATCTACCTTGTGCCGGAAATAGGCCTTACACAGCAGGTTATCGAGGCAGTCGTAAAAAGATTCGGCCAGACGGCGGCTGTTCTTCATTCAGGCCTAACCCCAAGCCAAAAATTAAGCGAATACCACAGAATCTTAAACAGAGAAGCGCGGGTCGTAATCGGCGCGCGAAGCGCGGTCTTTGCGCCAGTTCCAGACCTCGGCCTTATAATAATCGACGAAGAGCACGACGGCTCTTACAAATCAGGCTCAACCCCGCGCTACCATGCAAGACAAGTTGCAATGTACCGCTGCAAAAAACAGAAAATTCCTCTTGTAATGGGTTCGGCGACGCCGAGCGTTGAAGCCTGGTATCTTATGAACACAAAGACAATCGCCAGGCACACTCTCTCAAAACGTCTGGCCGGCGGAAAAATGCCTCAAATCAAAGCAATCGACCTAAAAAACGAGCCCGCCGACACACTCTGCATTTCCCGCGAGCTCGAGCACGAAATAAATAAAACCCTTGCGGAAAAAAAACAGACAATTCTGTTTTTAAACCGCCGCGGCTTTACCCATTTTTACCGCTGCCGCTCCTGCGGATTTGAGTTAAAATGCAAAAACTGTTCTGTAAGCCTTACCTACCACAAGGCAGAAAACCGCCTTCGCTGCCATTACTGCGGCTGGAGCACAACGCCGCAGCAGCAGTGTCCGCAATGCGGCTCTCTTGATGCAGGCTATTCGGGCTTTGGAACAGAATTTATAGAATCCGAAGTAAAGGCAAAATTTCCGAATGCAAGAATCGTGCGAATGGACACGGACAACCTTACAAAAAAAGGCGAGCTGCAGGAAAAAATCAACGCCTTTAAAAACAACGAATACGACATTATGCTCGGAACCCAGATGGTCGCAAAAGGACTCAACTTTCCAAACTTAAAACTGGTCGGAGTAATTCTTGCGGACACAGCGCTTCATCTGCCGGATTTTCGCTCAGCAGAACGCACATTTTCTCTCATAACGCAGGTTGCCGGCCGGGCAGGAAGATTCTTTCCAGACGGCAAAGTCCTTGTACAGACATATTCGCCAGAACGAGAGCCAATCCTCTTTTCGGTAAATAATCAGACTCAGAAATTTTACGAAATGGAAATAAATAACCGCCGGATGCTCAATTTTCCGCCTTTTTGCCGCCTTGTCCGTCTGGTTTTCAGAGCGCCGACAGAAAAACAGGCAGTCGAGGCCGCAGAAGGAGCGTCATCAATTCTCAGAAACGAACTTTACGCCATCTACAGCCAGAAAATCTCGCCTGACTTTACACAGGAACAAAAAAACAAGGTCGCGTCCACAGAAATTCTCGGTCCAGCCGAGTGTCCGCTTTCAAAAATCGCAGGAAGTTTCCGCTGGCAACTCATTTTAAAAGGCCAGGATATAACAATTCTTCAAAAAGCAGCCTCAAACCTTTTTTACAACTATTCGCGCCCCACAGACGTCTACATCGAAACCGACGTTGATCCTGTAAATCTTCTTTAAATATTTGGGCGCCGCCCGCTTTTGCGGGCCGGAGTATTACGGGCTTCGGTGCCCTCGGTGCTTTGCACCGGCTTCGCCGCCCTCCATGTTCCTGGCGCATAAAAAACTCAAATATGACGCCTGATTCCATCAAATTTTATTTCATGCAAAAAAAGCCCCTTTGCAGGCGCTGTCGGACCTGCATTTTTGCGTTCTTTGCTTTCCAAGACTTCCTTAAAAAATTCAGCGTCTTTTCCCATCCGCTCAAAATAAATCAGGCTTCCTGTAATCGAGCGGACCATTTTCCACAAAAAGGCGTTTGCTTCAATTTGAAAAACAAGATTTTCGCCTTCGTAAAAAAAATGCGCATCATCAATATAACGGAACATCGAAACGCTTTGGTCTCCGGCCGCGGCAAATGTCGAACAGTCAATTTCGCCATGCAGACATTCGGCCATCTTATTCAATTTTTCAATATCCGGTCTGTAATAAATCGGCCAAACATATCTCATCTGGCTTGCAAACGGTTTTCCTGTATTTATAAAATATCTGTAAACACGGCTCGTTGCATTTCTTCTGGCAGAAAAATCTTCATCAACCACACTTGCATCCATAATCCGCACGTCGTCCGGCAAAAAACAGTTTAAAGCCACAGGATATTTTTCTACAGGAATCGAATCCACTGGAGAATAAAAATTCGCTGCCTGCGCAAACGCATGGACACCGCTGTCCGTTCTTCCAGATCCCTGCAATGAAATTTTCCGTTTATGGAGTTTTTCCAGCGCATCTTCCACAGTCTGCTGGACAGTTCTGACTGCTTTTCCCTTATCTGCAAAATCTTGCCGCTGCCAGCCGCAAAAATCGGTTCCGTCATAAGAAATTGTCAAGAGTATATTACGCAAAATAACCGCCTTTTTCTCGCAAATTGAATTTTCAAAAAACTCTATTCATCGTCAACCGAAATAATATTGGCTTCGTTCAAAGTTGCCGTCAGCTTGTCGTAAAGGTCGCGGGATTTTTCCAAAAGCGGTCCAGGTTTTGATTTTGAAGATTTTCCAAGTCCAAAAATTCGGGCAATAGAACGCTTGTTTGCATCGAGTTTTTTATACCGCATCTGCATGTCTTCTTTTTGTCCGTATTTGTATTCCAAAAGCGAATTAAGATAGATTACGCCGTCATAACCATAATTTTTGTCTACATCAGGTCCAAAATTCGTAATTTTTGCAATCGTTTCGATTCTCTGAGTCTCGTTAATCAAAGTCTGCTCGTAAAAAAACTGGGCTTTTCTGTAAAAAACTTCGGCCGCATAGTCATAATTATGTTCAGGGACAAGTTTCTGTAAATCGCGGCAAATCCATGCCAGGCGAAGCGAAATTATCGCCCTTTTCATAGTCGGCGCATACGAAAGATCTACTTTTTCGTAAGACAAAAGCGCAAGATAATACATTGCCGCTCCGTCAAGAAGGTTTCGTTCTCTCGTCAATTCATAATAAGGAAACATGTTGTTTACAATTTCCTTGCGTTTTTTGCTGTCCGCCAAAAGCTCATTTAGAGAATTATTGTCCTGAATTTCTTCAAAATCGCTCCAGAAAAGCGCAGTATGGCATTTCGGGCAGGCTCCGATTGAATAAATCACCGGATAAATCTGGCCGTATTTTGCAGAAGGCTCAAAAACGCGGTGCAGTTCGTCAGTCAGTTCGCCGGCAATCATTCGGCCAGAACCGGAAAGCATTTCCTCACGCTCAAAATTATTCTGGCAGACCGGGCAATGGCATCTGTTTTTTGACCAATAGGAAATCTTTGGCTTTTTTCCAGGATTTTCAACTTTTTTTGAACTGCGGTACAACATAGATTCTCCAGATTTTTACTTTATAAAAATATTCTAACCCAATTTTTCGATTATAACAAAAGCAACTGCATATTCTTTTTCATGGCTTATAGAAAGCTGAATATTGAGGTCTTTTCCTATTTTGGCTTCCAGATTTTTTTTAGTTTTTTCTCCAAATTCAAAAAACGGCTTTCCGGCTTTATCCTTGGCGACGTAAAAATCATTCAACCTCAGGCCGGTAAATCCTGTACCCAGAGCCTTGGAAAACGCTTCTTTCGCGGCAAACCGAGCCGCATAGTGACGGCAGGTCGCTCCTTCATTTTGACTAAAATCACCGGAAAACTGCTCTTTCTCGTTAAAAAAACGCAAGAATAGTTCTGTTTTTTTTAGCCATTTTTCAAACCTTTTTACTTCGCAAATGTCCGTTCCGATTCCATAAACCATTATTCGCCTGACTGTCCGCCTGTCAATTCAATTTTTTCTGGAAGAATTTCATTCGCCGGAGAAGCAATCACATCTCCAACTTTTTCTTCAAGCTCATCTACAACCTTAATTTTTTCGACGGTAATTTTTATTTTTTTAGGAGAAAAATCCTGAACTGTAAATTTTGCAGGAACTGACGATTTTACATCGAGCTCATAAACTCCTGGTTCAGAAATCTCCGACGCATTTACAAAAAGAGAACCATTAGGAACGCTAAATTTCTCTAAATCAACCAGTTTTCCGCCTAAATTTAATATTCCTGAATTTTTTTGAGATGAAACTACAAATTCCTTCGGCAAATATTTTACATCTATCGTCTGAACAGAAAAACTTTTTTCCGAAACAACAGGCGCAATTTCGACCGTAACTGTAAGTTTTTCATCATTATTTTTAAATTTTAAATACGAGCCAGGATTTTCTGGCAAAACAGGAGAAGCAAAACTTTTATCCGCATTTTTTACAGAAACAGCCTTTGTCTGAAGCCTCGTGCAGTTTTGAACCATCGAGCGCGGTCCTGTAAGTTCAACTGTGTCCGGTTTTACAGTAATATTTTTTATCTCATAGCCATGCGCAGGACTTCCGTTTATAAGAGGCGAAATCGGCACAAAGGCTAAAATTTTTTCCTCAACCTTTAAATTGACTTCCTGAGGCGAAACAGTAACTTCAAGAGTATCCAGCAAAAGAGCCTGCTGAGGAAGCTCAACAAGAACCGGCAGCTTGTAGACTCCGTCTTTTGGCAGATAGTTCAGATCAAGGTAGGCAGAAAAACTGTTTTTTTGAAGAGAAGCAATATCTTCTGTCTTTCCCTTTAATTTTATTTTTACATTTGCAGGATACGGACTTACAGGCACAATTCCTGAACCGTTTTTTATTTTTAATGGAACTGTAAAAGACCTAGAATCTTGAAGCGAAAGCGTATAAAAAACATAAATACATATTGCAAGCAGAACACAACTCGCCTTTACCGGCCAGTTTTCCGTAATTTTTTCAATAAAGTCCTTTATTTTCATCAATAGTGTCCTCTATCGTTTTTTGCGCAGGCGTCATTTCCAACAGTTTTTCGAGCTGTTTTGTAATCTGGTTCGGGTTCAAATCGTAGTGAAGCTGACTGTCGTAAGCAAGGGAAACCGCTCCAGATTCTTCTGAAACGACAAGAACAACAGCATCGCTTATTTCGCTCATTCCAAGGGCGGCACGGTGTCTTGTTCCAAATGTTTTTTTAATATCATATTGCTCGCTCAAAGGCAAAAAACAACCTGCGGCGATTATTTTTCCGTTCTGAACGACGCAGGCGGCGTCATGCAAAGGCGTGTCATGACCAAAAATCGTCACAAGAAGAGCGCTTGAAAGGTCTGCGTCAAGACGTGTTCCAGTTTCAATAATGTCATCAATTTTTGTATGGCGTGTAAAAACTACGAGCATGCCTCTCTTCATTTTTGAAAGCATTTCGGCAGCTATGATTACGGTATCGACATAAGTATGCCTTGAACGGTTTCCAAAAGTGAACCACTGGCTCTGTCCAAGTTTTAAGAAAACCTTTCTAAGTTCCGGCTGGAATACAATCGCAAAACAGACAACAAGTCCAGGAGCAAGTTTCTGAAGAACCCACAGCAGCATTGAAAGATGAAGCAAAAGCGCCACAGCATAGGCCATTGCAACGACAATTGCGGCTTTTATTATCTGAAGGGCATTTGTTTTGACAATTATCTCGTATGCCTTGTACAAAATAAAGGCCATTACACCAATATCTAAAAACGGCCGTATAAAATCATAAACATGAAGAAGATTTTCAAATCCGTTCAATCTATACTCCAATTCCTTTTAAAACATTTAGAGAATCAACTGCTTCTTTTACATCGTGCACGCGGACAAGAGTTGCTCCGTTCATAACAGCAATCAAATCCGCAGCAACAGTTCCAATCATTCTGTCCTGAATTTCACGGTTGCAAAGCTGACCGATTACAGTTTTTCGGGAAAGCGCCATTAAAACCGGATATTTTGAATCGCACAGCTGTCCGCATCTCCTGATCAAAGTGCAGTTGTCAGTCATATTCTTTCCAAAGCCGATTCCTGGATCAACAATAATCTTATCAGAAGATATGCCATGCTTTAAAGCGTATTCAACTCTCTGACGCAAATAAAGGTCAACTTCATTAAAAATATCCTGATATTCGGTATTGCTCTGCATAACGTCCGGAGTAGAGCGCTTGTGCATTAAAATTACAGGAATTTTTGATTCCGCGCACAGTCCTGAAAGTTTTTCGTCGTCTTCAAGGGCGGAAACATCGTTCAAAATGTCAGCACCTTCGTCAAGGCAGGCTTTCAAAACAGAGTATTTTCTCGTATCTATAGAAACAGGAATATCCGAATGACGGCGAATTTCTCTTAAAACCGGAACAAGCCTTTTTATCTGCTCATCTTCGCTTACATAATAAGAGCCAGGCCTTGTAGACTCTGCGCCAAGGTCAATAATATCCGCGCCTTGTTCAATCTGTTCAAGAGCCATCTTAGCTCCGCCGCGGCTTCCTTCCCAAAATGAATCTGGAGTCGCATTTACGATTCCCATTACGAAGGCGTTTTTTTCTGTCGTAATAGTCTTATCTGCAAGTTTTAATGAAATCATTTTCTATAAGCCACCTTATAAGCACATTCCGCAAGGCTCCGGGGATCCATTTTTACATCTTCGCAAATTTCACCGCGGGTTCCTTGATTTAAAAATTTTTCCGGCAAAGCATTGACCGCAGTTTTATTAAATCCACGTTTTAACAATTCATATTCAAGCTCTTCACTCACACCGCCGCGGCATATTCCGTCTTCAACAAATATAACCGCATCTCGATTTTTTGCATATTCAAAAAGATGATTTATATCAACCTTATTTAAAAATCTCAGTGAATAAATATCAGCCTCAATGTTTTCAATCATAAGATTGCGGCTCGCCTGAATCACTTCCGAAAGCATGCTTCCTGTAGAAACAAAAAGAACGGATTTTGACTTTTTATTTTTTTGAACTGAAACAGCTTCCAATTCATTTTCATCAAATTTCAGGCTCAAAGCAGGCGCAAATTCTTCACATTTTACGTAAATACCCTTTCCTTCTTCGATTTTTTGAGAAAAACATTTCAGTTCTGTAGGACAAGTTGATTTTGGATAACGAAGCACGACAGGTCCGTTTTGAGAAAGCGCCCATTCAAGACTGAGCTTAAAATCAACAGCGGTCGCAGGAGAAAGAATTTTTAAATTTGGAACAGTCCTCAAAAGCGCAATGTCAAACATGCCCTGGTGAGTTTCGCCATCGCTCGGAACAAGTCCTGCCCTGTCCAAACAAAAAACTACCGGAAATTCCGGCAATGCAACATCATGAATAATCTGATCAACTGCCCGCTGCATAAATGTTGAATAGATTGCAACCACAGGTTTTAGTCCGCCAGCCGCAAGTCCAGAAGCAAAAGTTACCGCATGCTCTTCAGCGATTCCAACATCAAAAAATCTTTCAGGAAAATGCCTTGCAAAAGCATCAAGACCAGTTCCTTTTGCCATCGCCGCCGTAATTGCAGTAATTTTTTTATCTTTTTCCGCAAGCTCAAGCAAAGTCTGGCTAAAACATTCGGTAAAGCTCATCGTATCAAAATGCTCAACTTTTCCGTCAGAAATTAAAAACGGTCCAATTCCATGAAAAGCCGCCGGATCATTCTCAGCAGGAGAATACCCTTTTCCTTTTTTTGTAACTACGTGAACCACGACCGGTCCTTGAAGTTTTTTTACGTCCTTAAAAACATTTTCAAGCTCACCGATATTATGTCCGTCCAAAGGTCCGACGTATTCAAAACCTAAATCTGTAAAAAAATTATTGCTTAAAAAAAGAGCCTTTAGCGAACGCTTAAATCTGTAGACAAATTTTCCGATATGCCTGTTTGAATTTGGAATTTTTGAAAGCGCGAGATCAATTTTGTGGCGAATATTCTGATAAAAACCAGACATTGTAAGCTTAGAAAGATATTTTGAGACAGCTCCAGTATTCTCGCTGATTGACATTTTGTTGTCGTTCAAAACAACTATAAGATTTTTTCCAAGCTGGCCTGCATGGTTCATAGCCTCAAGCGCAAGTCCGCCGGTCAAAGAGCCATCTCCGATTACAGCGACAACCTTTCCGTTTTTTTTCTGTAAATCCCAGGCGGTCAAAAGCCCAAGCCCCTGAGAAATCGAAGTCGAAGCGTGACCGTTGTCAAAAAAATCATGCTTGCTTTCAGTTCTTCTGGTAAAACCAGAAAGTCCATTTTTTTGCCTTATAGTTGAAAAATCCGAAAAACGGCCAGTGAGCATTTTGTGCGCATAGCACTGATGGCTTACATCAAAAATTATTGCATCTTCCGGTGAATTAAAAACCCTGTGAAGCGCAATCGTAAGCTCGACAACACCAAGGTTTGAAGCAAGATGTCCGCCATTTTTTCCGACTACTTCAATAATTTTTTTTCTAATTTCTTCTGAAAGTTTCGGAAGCTGGTCTTCCGGGATTTTTTTTAAATCATCAGGCGAATTTATTTTGGAAAGCAACATAACAATCTTCTATTATTTTTATTGTAAGACAAAAAACTGATTTTTACAATTTTGAAGAAAAAAAAGACCGCGAAGTAAAAAACTACCGCGGTCTATTCTACGGGCATATATCAAAACACCAAAAAAGATGTTACTTGCTCTTATGCCGATTGCGTCTAAGCATCTTCTTGCGCTTATGTGTAGCCATCTTCTGGCGCTTTCTTTTTTTACCACAAGGCATTATGGGCACTCCTTAATCAAATTAGTATACTAATTATCATCAATTTAAAGTCTTTCGTCAAGAGATTAAATCCGATGTAAATTACTTTTGTTCAATTCTTTTGTATTGAATAGTGTTGTTAAAAATCTGCTTTGCTGCAAGAGATACAACCTTGCCGTCATTACGGTCAATTTCGGCATCTTTCATCATTGCCAGCTGATAAGCCCGGCGACTTGCTGCGACAGTAATCTCATAAACGTTTCCTGAAAATTTTACAAGCTGTTCCAAAGGAAAAATCATTACACTATCCCCCAAGTTAATATGAATACTCGATTATATTATAATCTAAAAATGCTGTCTAGTATTTATTAAATCAGTTTTTCAAATTATAATAAATTTATGCGCAGTTCATCTACTTTTGCAACAATTCTTGCTCTCAAACAGTCTGGAGAAAACAACCGTTCTGTAACGCTTCTTACTCCTCAAGACGGAATTGTTTACGCAACTCTTTATGGCGGACCAAAAAGCAAATTTCGTTCGCTTGTAAGCCCGTTTAACTGCGGAACTGCGTATCTTTACAAAGACGAAACAAAAAATTCCTGCAAAATAACCGATTTTGACGTAAAATCCTACCATCCTTCGTTTAGAGAAAATCTTTTTAAAACCTATGCGGCAAGCTTTGCTTCGGAAATCATAATAAAGTCGCGCTGCGCAGGAAGCCCGGAACAGACATTCTGCCTTCTTAACGGACTTTTGGACGGAATGGAACAGAGCACAGAAAACAACAGCCGGCTCGGTCTTATCCGTTTTTTGTGGCGTTACATAGGAATTTTGGGAATGAGGCCGGACACGCAATTCTGCCGCCAATGCGGAAAATCTTTTTTAGCCGGCAAAATTGACCAAAACGCGCAAACTTACTGCGGAATGTACAGCGAACGCGAAAACGGATTTGTGTGCAACGACTGCCTTTCAAACGCTCAGACAGAAAATCGAAACAGTTTTTTTCTTTCCAAAACTTCGCTAACATATCTTCAGGCAGTTTCGGTTCTAAAACCAAAAGACGTCCGCAAAATAATAATTGATGAAAAAACAATGATTGAATTAAAAGACTTTTGCTATTTTTTAATTCAAAATGTATGCGGAACAAAATTCATTTCGCTTGAATCAGGAATTGCTATTCTTTAAGTAAAAAAAATAAAAACAGGATATAAAAAATGAAAAAATGGATAAAAAAACCGGTTCTAAAAGAATCAGTAAAAGAAATGACACAAAAATACGGAATTGACGCAATCACCGCTTCAATTCTGATTCGCCGTGGAATTACAAAAAGCAGCGACATACTTTATTTTTTGGAAGATGACAAAAGATTTTTGCACAATCCGTTTGAATTTTCTGCAATGGAAGACGCTGTTGACAGAATTCTTCAGGCTCAGGAGGAAGGAGAAATCGTACTGATTTTTGGAGACCGCGATGTAGACGGAATTTCAAGCACTACAATTTTATACGAACAGCTCAAGTCTATGGGAATCGAAGCTGAATGGAAGCTTCCGGGCGGAAATGACGGTTACGGACTTTCTATCGAAGCCGTAGACGAATTTTACAAAAAAAACGGAACACTCATCATTACGGTTGACTGCGGAATTTCAAACAACGCAGAAATCGCACATGCGGCAGAACTCGGAATTGACACAATAGTTCTTGACCACCACAACCCTCCAGAACAGCTTCCAAGCCCGGCAATAATCATTGACCAAAAATGCGAAGATTCACAATATCCTTTCCACGATATTTCTGGAGCAGCAATCGCCTGCAAAACCGCCGCGGCCCTCCGATTTGCAAAATCTGAGCTTTACAAACAGGAAATTTGCCTGCTTGCAGCGCGAAAAGAAAACGAAACAAATGTAATCGAATGCATGAAAGTCCGGAACCTCGTAAAACAGGAAATTTTAGTTCAAAAAATAGCTCCATTGAGCGTGCCTTTTTCAAAGACAAAATTTCTCTCTTTTTTGACAGGACAGCAAATTTTTGTATGGAACAAAAACGAAACCATGAAAATTTTGAATGAAACGTTCGGCTCTGCAATCGAATTCAACGTTCTCGATCTCAGAAATGAAATTTCAAAAATATTTCCTCAGTTTTCAGAAAAAAGCCTTTTAGATTTAAAAAAAGCGTCAATTCTCGCAAAATACAACGAAACTGACGGAACCCAAATTGAAACCTTTTTCAACATTTTTGTAACTTACGTCAATACAGTAACTGCAAAACAATTTCCAAAAGACAGCATTCAGGAAGAAAAAGACCTTCAGCTCGCCGCGCTAGCCGCGCTTGCAGACATAATGCCTCTCAAAGATGAAAACCGCATAATTGTAAGACAGGGATTAAAATCAATAAACTCAGGAAACGCGCGCCCAGGCTTAATCGAGCTTCTCTCAAAACTAAAGCTTTTGGGCACTACGGTAACAAGCACAAAACTAAGCTGGAATGTAGTTCCTGTTTTAAATGCCACAGGCCGCCTTGGGCAGCCGGAGCTTGGAATGGAACTTTTTCTTGAAGAGGATCCGTACAAGAGAGACAGGCTTGCTGACGAAATACTCGAAATGAACGGCAAACGAAAAGAACTCGGTCAAAAAGCCTGGGAAATCGCCTCAAAAACAGCAGAAGAAAGCATAAAACACTACAACGGAAAACTCTGCGTAATAATCGACAAAGAAATAAACCGCGGAGTTTCAGGAATTCTTGCAGGAAGGCTTACATCAACATATAAAATTCCGTCAATGGCAGTCACAGTTGTCGATGGAATTGCAATCGGCTCAATGCGCAGCTGCCGTGGATTTTTACTTCCGCCTTTCCTTGACAAAATGTCCGATATTTTTATAAATCACGGCGGACACAACCTTGCGGCAGGATTCAGTTTTGAAGAATCAAAAATGGAAGAATTCAAAAAACGCCTTGAACTTCTCTGCAAAGAAATTGAACTGAACAACGAAGAAGAAAGTGAAAACATCGAAATCGATGCCGAACTTCCTCCTCAATATCTAAAACCGGAAATTCTAAATATAATCGACCGTTTTGAGCCTTACGGCGAAGAAAATCCAGAACTCACATTTTTGAGCCAGGGAATGAAAATTCAAGACGGAATTCTCATGGGAAAACCAGATCCAGTTCACCTAAAATTGCTTCTTGACGCTGGAGAAACAAAGTGGCCGGCAATATTCTTTGGCGAAGGAGGACGGCTCCACAGAGACTTTGACAAGGGAGATTCGATAAATATTTTGTATCAAGTTCAGCGCAACGTCTTTAACGGAAATGTAACTCCGCAGATTATCTTGTCCGAAGCGCAGCTGACAGATAAGTAAAATCCGGCTTGATTTTAAGAATTTGAAATCGCTTCGCAGGCAGCGCTACTTTAAGAGAGCAAGAAACTGCTCTTCTGTAATTACCGGAATTCCTAGTTTTGCGGCCTTTACATTTTTTGAAGAACCGCTTGCTGTGTCATTTGTCACAAGATAAGAAAGGTCTTTTGTGACAGACGATTTGCATGTTCCGCCGTTTTCCTTTACGAGGGATTCGGCGTCCAGCCTTTTCATCGTCTCAAGTTCACCAGTAAAACAGAAAGACTTACCTGCAAAAACACCAGAAGCACTTCCTTCTTCAACTTGAATGTAGTTTTTTGAGAGAAAAACAAGTTCGTCTTTGTTTTCTTCAAGGCCTTCAAAAAAGTTTCTGGCAGAAATTTCTGCAAATCCATAGACTTTTGAAAAATCTTCAGCTTTTGCCTCAAGCATTTTTTCCAAAGTGTTAAATCCGCTGTCAACAAGCTTTTGAATCATAGTTTCGCCCATGTCTTCAATATCAAAGCCAGCGATAAAGGCGGCTAATTTTGCCTTTCTGTGGGACTGAATTGAATCATAAACTTTCTGCGCTCCAAGGCTTTCTTTTTCTTTTTGACGGCTTTCTGCATTCAAAAAATACGGTGTCAGCTCTTCGACCGTAAGAGTATACAAATCGCTAATCGAACGCACCCTGGAAGAATTAAAAAGAGATCTTATCAAAGTTTCGCCAAGGTCGCGAATGTCAATCACACTGACCCATTTTAGAAGCTGATGCAAAATTCTTTTTTCGCAGTTTTTATTCGGACAAAAAAGCCTTGTTCCCTCGTCCGTAAGTTTTGAACCGCAGCAGGAACATTTTTCGGGAATTTGAATTTCCGAAAAGCTCTGTCCTTTTTCGGCAGGAACGACGCTTTCGATTTTTGGAATTATTTCTCCTCTCTTTACTACGACGATTTTGCTTCCGATTTTTACGCCAAGTCTTCGCATTGTTTCGGGATTTGAAAGAGACGCCCTCTGCACTGTAGTTCCATTCAGCTGAACTTCGTCAAAAACAGCCACAGGAGTATAAGTTGCTCCAGATTCACTCCATTCGACATTGCGCAAAACCGACACAGCTTCTTCCAGGCTGAATTTAAATGCAATCTGTCTGTCCGGGCGCGCACGGCTTGCGTCTGCATGGTTTATTGTCCGCTCTTTTACAACAAGTCCGTCTATGTCGTATTCAAGATTTTTTCGCTCTTCCATAACTGAGGCACGGTATTCGATCACTTCATCTGCTGAATGGCAAATTTTTAGAGGAACAACATTAAATCCGCAATTTTTAAGCCAGACAATTTTTTCTTCCTCATCTTTAAAAGGCTGGTTTCCATCCGAAGCCCAGGCATCGTAAGCAATGAGTTTTAGATTTTCGCTTCCAAGACCGTCCTTTCTTTTCATAAGACCATTGGCGGCATTCCGGCAATTCGCCTTATCTGCATACAAACTGTCATGAACAGAATGCGTCATTATAACTTCGCCACGCACGCCGCCCGTATAATCAAGAATTTTTCCGTTAAAAGAGCAAAGGGCCGATGGAACTCCGTGCATTTTTTTTGCATTAAGAGTAATGTCATCGCCAACAGTTCCGTCTCCGCGAGTTACAGCTGCTTTTAAAATTCCATGCTCAAACTGAAGCTCAAGGCTTGCGCCGTCAAGCTTGTATTCAACAAGATATTCTGAATACGAATGATTTTTTGTCCATGTTAAAAACTGCTGAGGATCGGCGGCTTTTTCCTGGCTTCCCATAGGCATAATATGGCGTACTTTTGCAAAATTTCCGCTGTCCGCTCCAACTTTTTGCAGAACAGGATTTTTCGGATCCAAAAGTTTTAATTCGTCCCAGAGTTTATCAAATTCAAAATCCGAAATTTCAGCTTCACCGTTGTAATAAGAAGCCTGGTATCTTTTTATTAAACTAACTAATTCTGAAATTCTTGCGCTTTGACCTATGTCAAAAAGATCTCCCATAAAATCCCCTCTTTTTTAAGGCTGACGCTCTCACAATTTTGGGCAAATTACTGCTTTATAAACATCATCTCGTTAATTACACGGTTTGCATCAATCCCTTTTTGCTCAAAACGAGTCTCAGGCCGCCACTGCTGATGAGGAGCGTAACCTTCATATTTGTTTTTAAGGCCGGGAGTTTTTTCAAGTTGCTCAAGGCCAAATTCCGCGTAAGGAAGCCAGTCCGTAACAAAATACAGATAGCCGTCTTTTTTTAAGCGCGAAGCAATCAAGTCCGTTCTCGGCCTCTGAATCAAGCGTCTTTTTTCATGGCGCTTTTTCTGCCACGGATCTGGAAAGAAAATATGAAAAGCATCGACGCTTTCAGGAGCAATCATGTTTTCCAAAACTTCCATTGCATCGTGTTCAATTATGCGGATATTTTTTAAATTCCGTGTTCTGATTTCTCCAAGAAGTTTTCCAACTCCAGGCTTATGAACTTCAAGACCGAGATAGTTTATATCAGGATTATTTTCTGCAATTATTGCAGTAGCTTTTCCCATTCCAAAGCCGATTTCGATTACGAGCGGATTTTTATTTCCAAAAATTTTCCCAAAATCTAAAATTTCTTCTCTATATTGCACTCCAAAAAGTGGCAAAAGCTGGGCATAATCTTTTTTTTCACAAGCTGTAAAATGACCGGCGCGAATTGCAAAAGTGCGGATTGTGCGCTTCATCGACTCTTCGGCAGAAAGCGAGCATTTTTTATTTTCTGTTTCTGCAATTTCATTCATAAATCAAATCCTTTTTTATTTTTCAATTAAATTTTCAAGAGGAAGTTTTATAACGACAGTTCCAGAAGCATCCGTCAAAATCCGTCTTTTGAAAAAAGCCCGGCTGTATTCTTTTAAAATATCAGAATTTTTCTTCCAGGCTCTTTTTGCAGTTCCATAAAAAAGCATATTCATGTTTTTGTCAAAAAGAATGACAACTTCGCTTAAATTTATGCCGGCGGCCTTGCGGACATTTTCTGGTTTTGACTTAAGGATTTCTTCGTTATATTTTATAAAAAACTTTTCTTCAGATTCGTTTCCAGCGGCATCTGCATACAAAACTTCATATTCACCGTTTTTTATAGCCTTGCCTTCTGCAGCGCGCAAAGACGGATAACCAATCCAGTTTTTGTTCTGGCTTTCAAAAATCACTGGAGAATAAACATTCCAGCTGTAATTTTCCTCAATTTTTGTAATTTTAAGAAAATCCGCCCTCTGAGCCTCGTATTCGCCCTGAACAAAGACTGAAAGACTTGTTTCTGGAAGCGACTTTTCATCTTTGTAATCAAAAACAACGCTCGCATTTACAGAAAGGATATTTGCCGACGATTCGGAACATGACAAAAAAAGAAAAACTGCCAAAATCAGACACAACGAGAGACAAAAAGACAGGATTCTTATTTTTAAATTCCGATGGCTTTTCATTTGACCTAAAAATTAAAAATAAGGTTTATGACCGTCAAATCGCTTGAAGAGAACTGATTTACGATTGATTCAAACTTTACATTCACTTTTTTGCAGGCGTCATCAAGGTAAGAAAGGTAATAAAGCCCCAAATCTGTGCTTTCCTGCCCTTCAGGCAATTCCCTGTAAAAGTCAATCAACGATTTTTTATTAGTGTCGGCAGAAGCCTTTGACTCGATATTTTCCTTTACTTCCTGAAACTCATCGTCCTTATTGTAAAGGGTTATCTGAAGTCTTCCTTGTTTTCCGATTGCAGACGAACCGCCGCCGAGCTTCCAAGAAATAAAAACCTGTTCATGATTGCGCTTTAATTCGGCAACGATTTTTTCACGCTGCTCAGGATCGTAAATAAGCGCATCAACATCTTCAATTCCTGCAAACATACGCTTCGCTTCCTTACGCATATTTGTATTTTCACTGTTGAGGGCAAGTTCCATTACGAGAATTGAAATATATTCGGCAACACGGCTCTTTTCCATATAAACCTGAAGAAGATGGCGAATTGCGATATTGATCTGAGAAAAACCTTCTGTGCGGTAGAATTTTGTAATTATGTACCAGTTCATCAAAGAAAGACGGTTCAAGAACTTTTCGGTCATAAGAAGATAGATATTTTTTTCTTCGAGAGAATAGTCTTTGTTTTCCATCAAAGATTTCCAGACTGGATCCAAAATTTCCTTTTTTGCAAGCTGAACAGTCGCTTTTTGAGAAGCAAGTATCTGTCTGAGCTGGTTTTCGGACATTTTTGTGCGTTCATCAATCAACTGAGTGGGATTTTTACGGTTGTGTTTTTGAACGGCATCAGTTTGAATAAAATCCGCAAAAAGCTGGCGGTCAAACTGTTTGTAAAGAAGCGAATAAACCACAACTTTTGAAAGATCCATAACTTCTTGACGAACTGAAACAAATTCCGACATGGAAATTTCAATTTTTGAAATGTAATTCACCAAAATCATATTTTGCAACGACTGAGGTGAAAATGGATTCAGCGAAATTCCATATTCTTCAATATTGTCAGCAAGCCTGAAACGCAAAAGTTTAATTTTATTACTGATAAAATGTGATGCTCCCTCTTCTGTCAAAATGACTTTGAGCGGTAGATTAAGTGAAAATTTTTTTTCAGCAGACATCTTTTCTCCAACTAACGTTTCTAATTATACTGCAAGGGGCTTGCATTGTAAACCTTCAAATTATATTCTGTTAGAATGAGTTTTAGAGTTCTGCGGAAGTTTTTAATTTCTTTACTGCTATTGAATTACATCATTTTTTATCCGCAGGCGAAAAGCGCCGAAAAACATTTTCTAAAAGGAGCGGAACTTTCTCTTTACACAGAACAACTGCTTGAAAAATCCGATTTTTCTTTTCATAGACTTGAGCTTGCCCCGACAGGAAACGATGTTTTTCCGTTCAATGTAAACATTCGCCTTGAACCTTCTTTGCCGGCTGCTTCGGCAAAAACAATGCTGGTTCTTATTTCCCAGGAAGATTTTTTTGAATATCCGGACGAAATTTTGTCTCTTGTCGAAAAAACTAAAAAAATGAAAAGGGCTTTTCCAGTTGAATTCGTTTTTACAGCCCTTGATGACAGAAATAGTCTTTTTCCGGAATATAAGTTTTTTTTACAAGGAACTGAAAATTTTGCAGGAAATTTAGACGACGGCTCAGAATATTTTGCCGTCTTGATTAACTTTTCAAAGAACACAAAAGCAAAGGCTGAAATTTTTACAACTGGCGGAAAAAGTTCAACTCCAATGTGGCTTGCAAAGGAAACTGTCGATTCTTTTTTGAGCAAAAACATTCCCTTTTCAGTTCCGCAAAAACTGCTTTCAATTTACAGGGCAGGTCTTCTTTTTGGCGATGAACAGATGGCGGCTTTTTTTAAGGAAGGAGTTCCATGCATAAAATTGCAATTTTCTAAGGTTGAACAGATTTCTGCCCTTGAAAATTTTATTCAAAATCATATTCCTTTTCAAAACGAAAAAAACGATGTTCATTATTCATTTATCACTTTGGCAAACCACACTTTTTGGATAAACGAATTTAAAAATATACTTTCTGTCGAGATTTTCGGAATTCTTGTAATTCTTTTTTTGGTCTGCTTTACCTTTACTGGAAAAAATCGGCTTCAGTCAAAGAAAGATTTTTCAAGATATTGGCTTTTTATTCCTGCAATGCTGTGCGCAAGTGTTTTTTCGCTTTATGCTGGACAATTCTGCTGTAAAAATCTGGCTTTTATTTCCCAAGCGAATCCCGTAATTCAATTTGCGGCAAAACTTTTTATTTCCGTAATTGTAATTTCCGTATTTTTTCTGTTTCAGTCACATTTAAAGCTTCCTGGCACATCGTTCATCTACGGTTTTATGATTATTCTTGTTTCGGCTGCAAATATTTTTCTTTTCAGCATGGCGGACATTACGGTTTTTTGGGTTTTCGCCCTTGAATATTTTATAATTTACTTTACGCGGAATTCTTCAAAATTGCTTTCGCTTATAATTACGTTTTCGCTTATGCTTCTGCCTTTTTTGTCTTATGTTGCAGTTTACTTTGCAAACGTAAACGCCCCGGACATTAAAATTTTAATTTCGAGCGGAAAACAGGTAAACATCATGCTCAGCCTTATTCTTTTTCCGTTCCAGATTATCTGGCTAAAAATTCTTGTGCGCCTTCGCGTCATCAACAAGGACAAATCTCTCAGCCTAAAAAAAATTGCAGGTTTTACCTTTATCTCTGCTGCAATAATTGCCGCCGTCATAACGATTTTTGCTTTTTTAACAACAAAATTTGTTTACAACAAAAAACACAGCTTTGAAAATCCTCAAATTCTTGAAAATTCAACAGAAAAAAATCTTTTTTGTAAAATTTTTAATGATGATTCTTCAATGCTCCGCTCAAGCCGATTAAAAATAAAATCAAAAAAGCAGGCAGTCCGATGCTCAGTAAACATTTCGAGCGAGCAAAATACGCCGGTTTTAGATTCAAATTACAGTTATCTGGCTTTAAATAATTCAAAAACCGTGGATTTTAATATTCCTGACTTTCCGCCGCAAAATTTTGAAATTGACTTTTCAACGGAAAAAAACACTTCAAAAATCGTCACGATAACTTCTTTTTACGCAACAGAAAATCAAAATGAATTTGAAAAAGAAACCGTTTCTATTTTTGTTTCCGGGGATAAGTCAAAGTGAAAAATTTTTTCATCCATGCAGATTTAGACGCGTTTTTTGCCTCTGTTGAAATTCTTGACCATCCAGAATGGAAAAATCTTCCTGTAATTGTCGGTGGAA
The DNA here is from genome assembly GCF_002297065.1 of Treponema sp. UBA785. NCBI lineage: Bacteria > Pseudomonadati > Spirochaetota > Spirochaetia > Treponematales > Treponemataceae > Treponema > Treponema sp. UBA785. The sequence continues at coordinate 22,522 of NZ_DBJD01000091.1, forward strand.
AACCGGAAGACCGCAGGGCTGTTGTTTCGACAGCCTCATACGAAGCCAGAAAATACGGCGTTCATTCGGCAATGCCAACCGCAATAGCGGCAAGACTGTGTCCAAACGGGATTTTTGTTCATCCGAGAATGAAGCGCTATCTTGAGATGTCTGGAAAAATTATGGAAATTTTTTCGCGATATTCTCCTGACGTACAGCAGATTTCAATCGACGAGGCCTTTATCGACCTTACAGGAACAGAAAAGCTTTTTGGACCTCCAGACGAAACGGCAAAAAAAATAAAGACCGATGTAAAAAGAGAAACAGGACTGACAGTTTCAATCGGACTTGCGCCGACAAAATACCTTGCAAAACTCGCCTCAGAAATAAAAAAGCCGGATGGATTTTTTGAAGTAAAAGAAGGAAACGAAGAAAATTTTATGCTTTCGCTTCCACTAAAAAAAATCTGGGGAATAGGAGATAAAACACTCGCCCTGCTAAACAGAAACGGAATAAACACAACAAAAGACCTTCATTCAAAGCCTAAAAATCTTCTTGCGGCACTTTTTGGACAGGTGACAGGAACTTTTTTATACGATGCCGTCCGCGGTCAGGAAAAAGAAACATTCAATCAAACTCCAAAAACCCACGCAATCAGCGCAGAAAACACTTATCCTTTTGACCTGACATCAAAAGAAGCAATCGAAACCGCCCTTCTCGAATTAAGTTACACGGTAATATGGCGGATGCGAAAAGAAAATTTGAGAAGCTGGACGATCGGCCTAAAAATCCGCTACGAAAATTTTACAACGACAACAGCTCAGGAAACTTCGACCAGAGAAATAGGCAGCATTGACGACCTTTTTGAACGTGCAAAAAAACTTTTTGACAAAAAAGCGGACACTTCAAAAGGAATAAGGCTTTTGGGACTTGCCTTGCAAAACACAGAAAGCGCCTCAAATCCGCATCAGGTGGAACTTTTTAATTTTGATGAAGAAAAAAAACGGAAGGTTGAAGAAGCAGTTTTAAAAGCAGAAAAAAAAATACCGGGAATAAAAATTACAAAGGCAAGGCTTTTGGGAAAAGATTCGTTAAAAAGCATTGTTTTTTTTGTCATTCCGTCAATGTTTTTTATATTTTCCGCGCAAAAAACATTTTCTTCGCCATTAGTTTCTACTCAAACCGAAAGAAATGCAGACGGAGCAGGTTCAATTGTTTTTAATTCGACTTTGCTTCCGCCTCAAACCGATGAATCTGACGAAATTCCGCTTAAAGAAAAAAAAAGCCTTTTTAACTATTCAATTTTTGACAAAAATGTCGATTTTTTTGCCGAAGGCTACTGGAAATCCCTCGTAAACGGAGGATTTTCTTCAAGTTTCGGGTTCGGCTCAACGCCGGCGCTTTCGCTCAGCACTCCAGTTATTTTATCAGAAGTCAATCTTAGCCTGTTTTTTTTGCTTGAAAAACACTGGTACTTTGAAGCTGGTTTTGCAGATCATTTTGACAAAAACACGGTTGCGGCAGGATATTACGGAGACGGAATTTTAAAAAGCGCAAGGATTGCAAACCGCGGAATTGTTTTTGAATCCGGCTATTCAATTGACGATTTAAACCGAAGTCCTGGAGGCGGCGAAAATCTTGCTCCAGGAATTTCTGCTCATTTTGAAACACAAACTTTAAGCGCAGATGCAATTTTTAGGTACGACTCTCTCGAAGCAAAATCCAAGACCTGGTACGGGAAAAACAGCGTTTCTGAGCAAAAAATAGAACTTTCTGCATACGAAACAGGTTTTCAATTCGTGCTTCCTTCAAAACAAGCCGTTCTTGCCGTTAAGTCGGTTTTTGTAGAAAATTCGGACGGAAATTACAAAGACGAAAACGGCCGGACATTCAAAAAATTAAATTCATCGCAATTCCTTTTGAGCGCTTCAAATTATTCAATTTTTCTTTCAAAGGAAGCAAATGCTTCTAAAACTTCTGGAATTTTGCCAGCTGTCGCAGTTGAATACGATTCTTCCTACCCGCCTTCAGTTGCGCGTTCCGAGCTTGGAACTTATGGAGAAGCAGAAGAAAAAAATGGCAGCGGTTTTTTAGGCGAAGTTCAAGAAGTTTTTTCAAAAAACTTAAAAAACTATTCGCTTTCGCTAACCGGAAAAATTGACGGAAACGAGGTTTTTTATATTCAATATCCAAAGAAATTTTCACCATACGCTGTCTGCTACCGTTACGACGCAGGACTTTTATCTTCCGGAGAAGCAGCAGTTTGCTCCGGCACAACCTCAGTTCAAAATGAAAATTTTTTTGTTACCCTAGGCGAAAACGATTTTTCGGACGTTCTGACAGATTTTTTTAATTCACCGCACATTTATGCCGATGTTTTTTTTAAAAATTCCAATTCTCCTCTTTCGGCAGAATACAGATTTCCTTTTTGCACGGAAGCTGAGGAAATTTATCTTGGGCTAAAAACTTCTTCAGATTTAAAAGTTTGCGTACGAAGTTTTACGCCTGTAAACCGCTTTGAAATCGGCACGAATGCAACAGGCGGAACAGTCCTTGTTTACAAAAACGGAATTCAGGATGCGAGCGCAGCTTACGACAAGGAATCTGGCTGCATAACGCTCTCAACTTCGGTTTCGGCTTCCGATAAAATAACGGCTCAATGGTACGAAGACTGTTCAGATTCGTCTTCCAGGGCAATTACGGCGGCAGGCGGAATAAAAAAACAGTTCACAAAAAACCTTAGCGGAGATTTTGCTTTTGCAGGAAGCTGGGCTCTTCCAAGCACAGACAGCGAAAAAAATCACACAACCTTAACAACTTCTTCTCCAGGACATGCAGTTTTAGCAACAGGCCTTGAATATTCGGCCGAAAATTTTAAATTCAAGAATACAGGAGCCGTAAGCCTCGAAAGCTCAAATACGACCGGAAAATGCCTGATTTCTGGAATGGACGAAGAAAAAACAGAAACCTTTTATCTTGCAAAAGACGCCGCGGCCACCATTCCAGACGACATTCTGCCGTTTTTAAACTCACGGCCAGGCGAAAGTGAACGGAAGATTGAACTAAAAGGCTCTAAAAACGGTTCAGTCAAAGCAAAAAACGGACAATCTGATTCCTCGATTACAGGTTATTCGGCAAGTTTTGAATGGGATTTTTCCAATTTTTCCGAAAATGCGGCAGAAACATCACCTTTTTGGGCAGGAACTTCACTTAAATTTCCGGCACTTTCCGGAATTTTGCCTTCCTGCAGCGAATTCTCGCTCGCCTTAAAAATTGATGAAAATTCCGACTTTTTTAGTCTTTCGGATTTTGAGCTTTACCTTCAGCTCGGTGTAAATGCCGATGAAGAACTGAGCTTTGAAGACAAAAACCAAATTCCCACCTGGAAAATCGGAAGCTCGGAAGGACAATGCGACTCAGACGTTAAACTTGCGTTCAATAAAGAAAAAAAAGGCGAATGGCAGACTGTTACAGTAAAAATTTCGGACGAAGAAAAATCTCTTCTTGCGACAGACTGCGACGGAAGGCTCATTCTCACTTCAAAATCAAAAAAAATTGGAAGAATTTTTGCAGGACCTTACGAAGCAAAGGAATCGGGATTTTTTGTAAGCACAGAAAACGGTTCAGATTATGAAGTTTTTACTGCACGCGAAAAAGCCGGAAGCTCAAACTACATGACTTTTTTTGAATTCAAAAATTCTTCGGAAGAAATTTTTACGCTCACAAGATATTTTGGCGAAATCAACCTCGACGGCTACAAGTTTTTAAGGCTGAATACAAAATTCTCCTCAAAAAATTTGACTTGTGACGACGAAACTTTTTTAATTTTATCATTTGACCGGCCTCAAAGCGACGGAAGTTTTAAAACCGCTGTAAAAATAAAACTGAGCGCAGAAGAGCTTATAAAACTTTCTCAGACACAAAAATTCTCAGACATAAAAATAAATCTTTCCGACAAAAAATCAAATTACGGCTCAGTCGAAAAAATCGACATTTCTGTCGTTCCAACTAGATTCTGCGCCGAATTTCATTCAGTCTCGCAGACACAGACAGAGCTCGCCTTTGACAGTTTTATGCTTACGGACAGCTCGCCTTATTTTCTTCTTCAAGATATTGTAAAAACTTCATGGCAAAAAAACGGCGAAATTATAAAAATAAAAGATTATGCAATTCTCAAAGACGCAAGTTTTCAAGCTGACGGAAGAACCAGTTCTCAGATAAGCACTGGCAATTTAGAAAACGGAAATCACTTTTCCGGAAGCGCAAAAACAAGCTTTACTTTTTCAGAAATTTATTTTTCGCTTGATGCCGGACGCTCCTTGGATTCGTCAATGCCGCTGTCTTCGGCTTCGCACACAGTCAAAAACACAAGACCTTTTTTTAAAATTTTAAATATTGAAGAAAATTATTCTTTTAACCACGATGACGAAAGCCTCAAAAAATCCAATTCGCTTTTAGCCGACTTTTCACCGCTCAATTTGCCAATTGTTTTTTCAGCAGACGCCGCCGCAGATTCAGATATTTGGGCGCAAAACCAGAATATTTCTGCAAAAATTCACTTAAAAACCCGGCCTTTTGTTTTTGAAATGCACTCTGGCGCAAAACAAAAAATAATTTCCACAGATTCCGGAGAAACAAAATATTACGATACAAAAAATTATTTCGATTCCTGGAATAAAATCAATTCGCTTGAATTTAGCCCAGGAAAACTGGAAGCCGCAAAAAGAAATGTTTTTGCAAAGGCGAATTTAAAATTCAACCTGGAAAAAAATAGTTTTTCTCCCGAATACAATTTTTCTTCCGAAGAAAGCTTCAAAAATTCGGCATATATAACTTATTCAGACAAGACAAGCCAGACTTTTTCCGTTCCTTTTTCCATAAAAAAGAATAATTTTTCTTTCAGCTGGAAAAAATCCACTGGCGGAACACAAAAAAACGGCAAAACTGAAAACTATTCGGACGATTTTGAACATCTTGCGTCTACTCTGAACAAAAAAATCTGGTACTTTAAGGCGCTTCCGTTTTATGACATTTTCAGCAACTCAATAAAGAATGAAGTTTTAAAAGATCCGATGATGAATGAAGACTCGGCCGAAAGCATCTACTATTCTTCGCTTTATTCCGCCGGATGGAAAAGAAATTTCTTTGGAAATTCAAAAGACTTTTTTTTGCCTCAAAATGCCTCGGTTTCTTTTGAACGCGACATAAAAACTTCATCTTCGGTAACCGACGTATGCCAGTTAAAAGGAATTTTAGTTTTTAGCGCGCTGAATGTCTTTGGAAAAAACAGTGCAATTCACCTTACGGACCTTTTTGAACAAGATGAATACCTTACGTCTTTTTCGATTACCTTAAAAACTCCCGGCCAGAATTTTTCATCTTCGAAGGCAGTAATTTCGTTTTACCAGCAGGATATTTTTTACATAAAGAAAGACGAGACATTAAAGGCTGGATTTGAATTTTCTTTTGAAGACAAAAACAATCTTTCCGCAAAGTCTACTTTTGTCTGGAAAAGACCTGGCGAATCTTCTTTTATTGAAAAATTTTTCGTTTATTTTTTTAGGCGGTTTGAACTTTTTTCCGCACAAAAAACGCAAAATCAGACAAAAATAAACCGTTCTGACAGCCTGAATGCTGTTTTTTCGAGAGAAAGCTCTTCTTCACTAACAGGAACAAAAGCCTCCGAGCATAATTTTTTTGAATATCTTCATGAACTGGACATTCAACTGAATAAATTCGTCTGCATAAACAGTTCGCTCGGCTTAAGCTACAGCTGCTATTGGGACAAAAACGCAAGTCTTTCGGCAAACGCCCAAATCGGAGCAACAATAAAATTCTAAGTTTTTATTGTTTTTATTGAAGCGGAGCAAAATATCCGCTGTCATCACGGCCAGAACGGTTCATCAAATACGCTTCAACTTCGACAGGAAGATATTTTTCGCCAAACTGGGTTGATTGCGATGAAGTAAACGACAAAACGTAAATTCCGCACGGAGCATCAATAACATCTTTTACGACATTTTTTAAGCCTTCCGTCCGGTAAACATAATATTCATTTCCTGCTGTATGCTCGCAAATATATGCAAGTTCAGGAGCCACGCTAGTTTTTGCAACAAGAACTGACGAAAGAATAATTGAATTGTTGTTTAAATATGCGGTCAAATCCGTAAGTCCGTATCTGTTAAATGAATTCTCGCTTAATTTTCCTGCTCCGATTAAAACAACCGCTCTCTTTTTTTCGCCGGAAATTAAACCGTTCGCAGCAAGCCTGATTGCCAAATCGACAGTACATTTTTCTGACAGAGGATTTTTCATCGACTGAAGACTAAAATTTAAGGCTTTTTCAGGAGAACCTTCATACTCAAGTACAGGAACAGCCCCGGAAGTTACAATCCTAAGAGTTCCTTTATTTGCGTGTTCATTCATAGAAGATGCAATTTCGCGGACAGCGGCCTCAATTTCTCTCGAATATTGAGCAGCTTCAAAACTTCGGTCAATTACAACCGTAATATCCGCAAAATCGTTCACATAAGAGGCGCCTTCAAAAACATAATTCTGAACTGAGCCTTTTTTTTCTGTAATCACAAAATTTTGCTCTTTAAGACCGACAACTGCTTGTCTGTGGCGGTTTTCAACCTTAACTTCAACCTTTACCTCTGGAAATTTTGAAGCGTCGACTTTTTCGATTTGAACAAAAAGTCCGCCGACAAGTTCAGACATCTTGGACATTACATAAATTTCGTTCGTGCGGTAATCCGTTGCGAGAAGATTTCCGTTTACGTCAGGAACCGCGCATGTCAAATAAGAAGGAGCATTTCCAGTGCGGACATTTTCAAAAACCGTTCCATTTTCTGTATCAACCGAATAAATTTTATTTCCGTCGCAAACAACAAGATAATTTCCCCATTTTTTCATTGATTCCGGGTGAACAAAAGTTTTTTCGAGACACAAAAGTCCCAGATAATTTCCTGCCGCATCAAAACGATAAACAGCTCCGGTTACAGCATCGGCGACAAAAACTTCATTTCCAGAGACAGCAACTCCGGACGGAGCTTTTAAACCGTCAAAACCGGAAGATTTTTCAGCTTTCTGTCCAAAAAAGAAAAGTCCGTTTCCGTCCCTGTCAAAAACATCAATCCGCGCATTTCCAAAATCTGACACGTAAATATTCCCGATTTCATCAGTTGCAAGATACTGCGGGCCGACAAAATTTCCAGTTCCAAGGCCTTTAGAACCAAAATGCTTTAAAAATCTTCCGCTTGAAGAAAAAAGACTCAGTCTGTCTCCGGCAAATTCGCTTATAAGAAGATTACCGTCATTGAGGCGAATTATGTCCATCGGTCTGTCAAAACCTGCAAAAGATCCGTTCGAGCGTTCAAAAACAAAACCGTTGATGTCCATTCTTAAAAGTTCGTTTGAACCATAAGAAACAATCCACATTGAGCCGTCAGAATTTGCAAGAATCGAAACGGGCTGGCTAAAAACCAAATTTTTTCCGTCCGGAGAATTTCCTGAATAACTTCCGCTTTCCGTGTATTTTACAGGGTCATTGTAACTGTTGTTTGAAATTCTTCTTTCACGGACAATTTCTATTTTGTTTTTAAGCAAAAGTCCGCCGTAATTATTATCGCTTGCTGTCTGCCATTGTTCAAGCGCTGTTCCTTCAAGACCTGCACGATAGTAAGCTTTTCCAAGCCATTCGAGAATTATATTTTCCGACGGAAGATAAGAAAGAGCTTTTTCAAATTCCAAGATTGCGTCATTGTAACTTCCGCGGTAATAAGCTTGAACGCCTTTTCTAAATTCCTCTTCAGCAAAACCTGCCTGAGCAGAACGCACGCCAGTTGAATTTTTTACACGGGCTTCCTCGCTCGTAAAGATATAATTCTGAGAAAATGAATTAAAACCTGCAAAAAAAAATGGCAGCAGTATCAGGGTTTTTAGTATTTTATTTTTCATTTCAGTTCACTTCCACCTGGGCGATTTTTAAATGTTCGATGATTTCTGCATTTTCCGGACGAAGGGCATAAGCCTGAAGAAGGTATTTTGCAGCATCTTTTTTTAAGCCAAGCTTGTAATAAACCCAGCCAACAGAATCAAGGCAGGCTGCGGACTGAGGCTCTTTGTCGAGTGCCTTTTTGCAATAAGACAGGGCCTTTGCAAGATCTTTTTCCAAGCAGGCAAGAACATAGCCCATTCCGTTAAGAGATGTAACGTTTTCAGGATCTATTTCAAGCGATTTTTTGTAATAATCGAGGCATTTTTCAAATTCATTCTGCTGCCATGCAACATAGGCAAGAGAAGCGTAAACGTCCGCCGGCTTATAACCAGTTTCGAGAAGTTTATTCAATTCAAAATCGGCAAGGCGTTTTTTTCCAATCAGCGCATAAATCACCGCCAAAAGATAGCGGCACTGCAAAACGCGCGGACTTTGAGTTTCTGAAGTTATAACCTGCTCAAGATACAAAAGAGCATCGTCATATCTTTCGAGTTTTGCATAGCAAAGACCAATGTAATATGCGAGTTCAATATTATCAATTCCAGAATTTTCAGGAAGAGAAATAAAAAATGCAAGAGCAGATGTATAATCGCCTTTTTTATAAAGAGAAATTCCCTCAAAAAGAGGCGATGAACTTTTTTCTGCCATAAATCAACCTCCCGCGCCCATTAACCCGAATTACGATATTTTCCAGCTAAAAAACAAAATCAATCTTACGGTTCAAAGCCGGCTCAAAATCAACAGGCTCAGCGCAAATTCTCGTTATTGCAATGTTTCCCGACTCTACCGCCTCATATTCGTTCAATAGCTCAGGTCCTGTCGTCGTCAAATCTCCGCTTAAAAGAGTGCTTTTCAGCAAACCTTCTTCGATTTCTTCAAATTCTATTTTATCTTTATAATCTCTTGTACACAAGGAAGTTAAAAAGGCTGAATCATATTTTTCCTGAGATTTCGCATTCACGCTCACAATACAGTCAGGCTCATAAAGCGAAATCAATCTTTCAAGGTTGTTCTTTACAAATTCCGCCAATGCGTCATATTCATAACCGTCCTGAGCATATTCTCCGCTTTCTGCTTTTAGGCTTACTGCAATTCCCGGCAAACCGTACAAAACCGCCTGTCTTGCCGCTGCGACCGTTCCTGAATAAATACAGTCGGTTCCCATGTTCGGGCCCTTGTTTATTCCTGAAAAAACAGCATCAAATTCAACATTTTCAAAAAGATTTGAACGCAAGGCCGAAATTACGCAGTCTGCAGGATAACCTGAGCAAGACCATTCGTTTTCCGCAAACCGCTTAAAAGTCAGCGACTCGTGCATTACAATATGAGAGGAAACGGCAGATCTGTTGGAAGACGGAGCCAGAACATAAACATTTGCAACTTTTTTTAAAGTTTCTGCAAGAATCTGAAGCCCCGGAGCAGAAATTCCATCATCGTTTGTGAGCAATAAATTCAGTTTTTTTGAATTATTCAATTACCTGTACCCCGCCAGCAGGCCGGACTTCGTAACAGGACGCCTTGAATCCAAAAATTCGCTCGTATTCGGCAAGAGTTTTTCTAAACGCCTGCTCGTCTGAACGGTTCATAATCGTGTAAGTCATGCGTCCAAAACCTTTGCCTGTAATTCTTCCGCACGAAACTGGATTTCTTGAATCTTGCGCATTTGGATTTATCTCCTGCAATCTTTTTAAAATCCAATCAATTTCCGGACAAGAAAGCTCATAGTCTTCGCGCATATTTTTATAACTGTGATTAACAGCCCTCGCAAAACCTCCGAATTCTCCGGCCATAAGCGATTTCTGAGCTTCGAGGACGTATTTGTGTTCACGCATAATGCACTGTAAACGCCTTCGAGTATCTTCCGGCACCACAGAAAGAACATCATTTACTTCGGAAGGATTTTCTTCATAAACCCATCCTCCGTAAACATTTGACTTCCGTTCCTTTAACTCGCCGAGAAGAAGGACATTTTCAGGCTGCTGAATAGTTTCTTCATTCCAAATTTCAACTCTCGGAACTTTAGTATCTGTAAGAAGAATTATCTTATCTTCAAAGTTGAACGGAACCAAATCACAAGAACCTGTTGAATAATCCGTAAGAACAAGTGAATTTTCTTTTGAATAGATTGCAGAAAAATAATCCGCCATGTAATTCTCAAGATTAAGGAAAATCTTGTTTCCACGCTCAATTACCTGCAAAAGCTGAGAATCCGAGCACTGAAGATTGAAAAGCTTTCTGATTGCATAGGCAGTTGCAACTTTTATTGCTGTCGTAATTCCGCATCCGGCAGAAGGTAAAACCTGGGAATAAACCGTAAAATCTATTCCAGAAAGGTCAAAACCACCTGAAATAAAACCGTAAACAATCGCTTTAAGAGCATTTGCCCAGCGGTCTTCTTTTCTGAATTTCAACGCGGTTAAAGTTCCGCGTTTTCTGTCTTTTAACTGGGAAAAATAAAATCTGAGCGAAACGTCCTGCCGTTTAGAAACAGCGACAAAAACAGGCAGGTCAACTGCCATAGATAAAGTTTTATCCTTTGCAAACCAAGTATGTTCGCCAATCAAATGAAATCGGCCGTTCGCAACAGCAATAACAGCTGGTTTTACCTGATATTCCTGCAAGTGCTCATTTCTGGTAAAATCTGCCTGTTCCATAGTGCCTCTCTACTTTTGGTGCAACGATTAACTTTTTATTTACATTTTTAAATATGCTTGGATATTTTCAAAACCTTGCTAAAAAAAATCAATATTTATAGAATGATATTATAATGTTCTGTTTTTTACAAGTTTTTTTATCTTTTTTTTCCAGCCTGCTAATTTCGCTTGCAATTCCAAATGAATTATTTAAAATCGGGTGCCCGCTCTTTGCGCTTTTTGCACTCGTTCCTCTATATATAGCAATTTCACGTTCACAAAGTTACAAAGAAGCATTCTGGCTTTCATTTTTACACGGAGGCCTTGTTCATTTATTTTCAAGTTTCTGGCTAAAAAATTTTCAGGGAATGGCGCTTTTTACACTCGGAGCAAGCCTTCTGGGAACAGCCTTTATCGAAGGAATAATCGGCTGGTTTTTATTCTTTCCTTTTTCTCAAAAAAACAGGGGTTTGCCGGGAATTTTTATTCTGATTAAGATTTTCTGGTTTACAGGCGTCTATGTCGTTTACGAGTGGTGCAAATCGACAGGATTTTTAGCATATCCGTGGGGAACTCTTTCCATGACAGCACTTTCGTGGCCGTTTTTTATGCAAATCGCAGACATTACAGGCCAATACGGCGTAACTTTTATTTTTGCGCTTTTTTCTTCGGTCGTTGCGCAGGGAATTCTTCTTATAAACGAACATAAAAAAATCCTCAACCTTAAAAGCTGCGTTTTTTCGTACAAGCTCGCGGCAAAAACATTTTTTATTCTCTTCGGACTGACAGCAATATATGGATTTTATCAATACAACAAACCTAGATTTCCAGTCAAGCATATCAATACGGTAATGGTTCAGCAGGACATGGACACTTACCGCTCAAACGAAAAAGACGCAATTGAGGTTTCTCAGTTTCTTACAGATGAGGGAATTAAAGAATTTTCTTCAAACCATAAAAAAACGGATTTAGTTGTCTGGAGCGAAGGCATCCTAAACAGAAGATGGCCGGATTCATATGGATATTATCTGACACATCCGGAGAAAAAACCTCTTATAAAATACATAAAAGAAAAAAAAGTTCCGTTTATAATCGGCGGAGCGATGATTCTTGACCGCGAAAACCATAAATTTTCAAATGCGGCGCTTCTTTTTAACAAAAACGGTGAACTTGCAGGCGCATATTCAAAACTTCATCTCGTTCCATTTGCAGAAGCAATTCCCTTTGTTGAATACGAACCTGTACGGAATTTCATAAAAAAAATCGCAGGTTTTTCATACGGATGGACGGCAGGAACAAAAAACACAGTTTTTGAAATACCTGTCTCTTCGCCAAAACAAAATCTTGATATGGAAATAATTTCTCTTGAAAAAAGACAGCCGGAAAAAACTTCAGTTATAGTTTCCGCTCCGATATGCTTTGACGACGCTTTTGGACACGTTTTCCGCGGACTTTTTTCTGCCGGAACCGAGCTTTTTATGAATATCACAAACGATTCGTGGTCAAAAACACAGTCAGCAGAATACCAGCATCTTGCGGTGGCAGCCTACAGGGCGATTGAATTCAGAACAACCCTCGCCCGCTGCACAAATTCTGGCGTTACAACAGTAATTTCTCCGTCTGGGAAAGTCATTTCTTCACTTCCACTTTTTGAGCCTGCGCACTTAAGCATCTCAATTCCAGTTTACGGAAGGCAGGTTACTGTCGCTTCTCAGTTCGGAGACTGGCTTCCTCATTTGCTTATAATCTTGATTGCCAGTTTTTTGTTTTTTTGCGCAAAATCAAAAAAATTCTATTGCCAGTCTAGATTTAGTGTTTTATGATGAATTAGTTATAAAAATAACACTATTGCTAGAGGGGATATTTTTTTATGCGCTGTCCTTACTGTGGAAGCCTAGACGACAAAGTCATTGAATCACGCACAATGGCAAACGGAGAATCGCTCCGCCGCCGCCGTGAATGTGTAAGCTGCGGATACAGATTTACAAGCTACGAAAGAATCGAAGAAAAACCATTTATGGTAATAAAAAGAGACGGACGCAGGCAGCCTTTTGACAGGACAAAACTCGAAAAGGGAATCGACCGGGCCCTCGAAAAACGTCCGGTTGCGACAAATATGATAGAAAACATCATAAATGACATAGAAGACCGTGCAATAATCGCAGGCAAGGCGAACCGAGAAATTTCAACATCTGAATTGGGAGAATTCGTCCTTGAAAGACTGTACGACATAGATAAGGTTGCATACATCCGTTTTGCTTCCGTATACAAGCACTTTGAAAATCTCGAGGAATTTGTTACAGAAGTAAACAACCTTTCCAAGAAAAACCGTGAAAAGAAAAACAAAACAGAAAAAACAGAAGAGGGAGAATAAAGGTGGAATCTTTCAAAAAAACAAACAGCGATGATTTGTCAATATTTCCGCAATGGAGAAGTTTTTTGGGCTCATCCAGCGATGAAGAAACAAAAGGCTTTTTAAGACAGGTTGTAAAACGCAACGGCTCGATAGAAAAATACGACCGCTCAAAGATAGAATCAGCCGTAAACAGGGCAATTGAAGCTGTTTCAAAAATTCCAGACACAGAAAAAGCAAAAGAACTTACAGACAAGGTTGAAGAAAACCTGAGAGTTCTTTTGGCAGGCCGTCGCGCACATTCAATTCCTGCAATCGAAGAAATTCAAGATATTGTCGAAAACGTGCTTATAGAAGCAAAGGAAGTTGAAGTTGCAAAAGCATACATTCTTTACCGTGCAAAACACGAGGCAATCCGCGACTCAAAATCCTTAATGCTCGACATAAACGCAACAATGGACGGCTACCTTGCACAGTCAGACTGGCGCGTAAAAGAAAATGCAAACGTGAATTTTTCACTTGGAGGCCTTATTCTTCACAACTCAGGAACAGTAACGGCAAACTACTGGCTAAAGAATATTTATACTCCAGAAATTGCAGAAGCCCACAAAAACTGCGCTTTTCATATTCACGATCTGTCGATGTTTTCCGGCTATTGCGCCGGCTGGTCTTTAAGACAGCTTATTCAGGAAGGACTTGGCGGTGTTCCAGACAAAATCACCTCAAAACCAGCATCTCACCTTTCAACATTGGTAAACCAAATTGTCAATTTTTTGGGAATAATGCAAAACGAATGGGCTGGCGCTCAGGCGCTTTCATCATTCGATACATATCTTGCTCCTTTTGTAAAAGCAGATAATCTTGACTATAAAAGCGTAAAACAGTGCATTCAAAGCTACATATTCGGAGTAAACACACCAAGCCGCTGGGGTTCCCAGGCACCGTTTACAAACATAACGCTTGACTGGATCTGTCCAGACGACTTAAAGAATAAAAAAGCAATCGTAGGCGGAAAAGAACAGAATTTTAAATACGGCGACTGTCAAAAAGAAATGGACATGATAAACAAAGCTTTTCTTGAGCTTCTTCTGGAAGGCGATGCCGTCGGCCGAGGATTCGCATATCCGATTCCAACATACAACATTACAAAAGATTTCATCTGGGACAGCGAGAATGCAAAGCTTTTGTTTGAAATAACAAGCGCATACGGAACACCTTACTTTCAAAATTTCATCAATTCGGATTTAAATCCAAATGATGTCCGCTCAATGTGCTGCCGGCTCAGACTCGACAAACGAGAATTAAGAAAACGAGGCGGCGGACTTTTCGGCTCAGACGAATTTACAGGTTCTCTCGGAGTTGTAACAATCAACCTTCCGCAAATCGGATATCTTGCAAAAACAGAGGAAGAATTTTACGCTAGGCTTGACTACCTAATGGATTTGGCAAAACAAAGCCTCTGCATAAAGCGAAAAGTAATTCAAAAGCTTTTGGACAACGGGCTTTTTCCATACACAAAGCGATACCTAAAAACACTGGACAACCACTTTAACACAATCGGTCTGTGCGGCATGAACGAATGCTGTCTGAACTTTTTGGGCGTAAACATCACAGACAAAAAAGGCTATCAATTTGCCTGTGAAGTGCTCGACCATATGCGCTCAAAAATGCAGGATTATCAGGAAAAAACTGGCGAGCTGTTCAACCTTGAGGCAACTCCTGCCGAAAGCACATCTTACCGTTTGGCACGGCATGACAAAACAAACTTTCCTGGCATAATCACAAGCGGAAAAGACGAGCCTTACTATACCAACAGCTCACAGCTTCCAGTCGATTACACTTCGGATGTTTTTGAAGCCCTCGACCAGCAGGAAAAATTGCAGACAAAATACACAGGCGGAACAGTTTTCCATATGTTCCTGGGAGAACAGATAAAAGACTGGCGCGCCTGCCGTGATCTTGTAAAAAAAGTCTTTACAAATTACAGAATTCCGTATTTTACAATCAGCCCGACATATTCAGTTTGTCCAGTGCACGGCTACATTGCTGGAGAGCATTTTGAATGTCCAAAATGCAAGGCAGAAAAAGAAGCAGAATTAAGAAAAAAACTTGCAGAACTTGAAGCTGAACGAAATTCACTTTTAAACAAAAAAAAGTAACAATAAACAAAAATGGGAGAAGATAAAATGACAGAGCAGACAAAAACAATCGAAGAACTCGATGCGCAGATTGAATCTTTAAGAGAAGAACTCAAAAACGTGCACGGAACAGAAACCGAGGTCTATGCAAGAATTGTAGGATATTACCGTGCCGTAAAAAACTGGAACAAAGGAAAGCGCGACGAATACAATCATCGCAAACTTTTTACAGTGGACGAGACTTTTTCAGGCCAGCCAGACTGTCAGCAGGAACTTCAGGCTTCACTTTTTAACAAAACAAACAGTTCAGAAAACGAAAACACATGCTCGGAAGAATCGGCAGTGCCGGCAGATTATGAATTTTTTATGAGGAAAACCTGTCCAAACTGTCCTCCAGTAAAAGCCTTTATGGAAGAACTTAATCTTACAGGAAAGTTAATTGATGTTGATACAGACGAAGGGCTGAGAATTGCAGCCGCAAAAGGCGTATTTTCTGCTCCAACAGTAATTTTCTATGACGAAAATGGAACTGAAATCGCGCGGGCACACAGCGTAGAAGACATAAAAACTTCAATTCCAGAAATGAATCTGGCACAGGCAGTTTAACTCCGCAATTTTTATATTTGCCGGATAAAAAGACAAATTGAACAAATTATATGAATGAAAAAATCGGCGCACTCGTAAAAACATCTCTCGTTGATTTTCCAGGAACTGTGTGCGCCGCAGTTTTTCTAAAGCACTGCAACCTGCGATGTCCGTACTGTTACAATGCACAGTTAGTAACAAAACCCCAAGACGACACTGGTCTTTTTACCCTAACCGAAATTAAAACCCACCTTATAAAACGCAAAGACGTTCTAGACGGATTAGTAATTTCCGGAGGAGAAGCGCTTTTAAATCCTGACACAAAAGAACTCATTCTTTTTGCAAAAAAATTAAACTACAAGATCAAGCTGGACACAAACGGCACAATGCCAGAACTTTTACAGCAAATTACAGAAAATCCGCAGACACGTCCAGATTTTATTTCAATGGACATAAAAACAAGCCCTCACAAATATCACAGGCTTTTAAATTATTCCAACATTTACGACAAAACAGATTATGAACAGGCCTTAAAAAAATCGATAAAAATATTAAAAGAATATCCTTCCGCCAGCCGAGAATTCCGAACAGTTTTAGTTCCGACACTCGTACAGAAAGAAGATATAGAAAATATCGCCGCAATTCTTCCAAAAGACGCCTCATGGCAGTTCGCACGTTTTTCTGCCGGAAACTGTCTTGAGCCTCTCTATAATGCGCTTCCACCTTACAGCGAATCTCAACTTTCAGAACTTATAAACTACGCAAAGACATTTATTCAAAATTCCTGCCTAAGATAATTTATAAAAAGCATTTTTTACAGACAGCCAATTATTTTTGATTATTTTCAATTTTTTTACATTTTGATACTTGACCTTTTTTTTGTACTTTGGTATAGTTGAACAATCACTTGGGGGCATAGTCCAGCTGGTAGAACACCGGACTCATATTCCGTATGTCATAGGTTCAAGTCCTATTGCCCCTACTTTTTTCAAGGGCTAGTCAATTTGACTAGCCCTTGTTATTTTCAGCCATACTGTCTTAAAGGAGGCATGATAAAAACAGCCGGAAATGGCGTCTGTTTTTATCCTTAAAAGTTTGCGTTGCAAACTTTCTTAT
>NZ_DBJD01000091.1:39380-39758 GCF_002297065.1 Treponema sp. UBA785
TTCGTTGCGAAACAACTTAAAAAGCCAATGCTAAAACTGAAGTTTTAATTTTGACTTTTTATGGGAGTAAAAAATGGAAGCGGAAAAATTTAACTCGCCTTTTAAAGGACGTTCACTCTTAACATGGGCAGACTATTCTCCAAAAGAAATTTTACAGTTTCTCGACTACGCAATTCTCGCAAAAAAACAGGCGCACAATAAAGAAATTCATCAAAGATTTTTAGGAAAAACAATCGCCCTTATCTTCGAAAAGCGCTCTACACGTACACGCTCATCTTTTGAAACTGCATTTGGCGAAGAAGGCGGCCATCCAGTATTTATGTCAACACAAGACATTCAACTTGGCGGAAAAGAAAGCGTAAAAGACACCGCAAGAGT
>NZ_DBJD01000091.1:39869-67825 GCF_002297065.1 Treponema sp. UBA785
AGCAGCTTGCAGAATTTTCAGGAATTCCAGTAATTAACGGACTTACAGACGAATTTCATCCTACGCAGGCACTTGCCGATATTCTTACGCTTCAGGAAAATTTCGGAAAACTCAAGGGCTTGAAATGGGTTTTCTGCGGAGACGGACGCAATAACGTAGCGCGCTCCCTTATGATTATTTCTGCAAAACTGGGAATTGACTTTGCAATATTCGCCCCTAAAGAACTTTTTCCTCCAAAAGACATTCAGGATTTGTGCGAACCGTTCTCAAAAGAAAGCGGAGCAAAAATTGAAATTTCAGATGATATTTCGGTTGTAAAAGGAGCAGATTGCCTTTATACTGACGTATGGGTTTCGATGGGTGAAGAAGCGCTCAAAGAAGAAAGAACCCGTTTGCTCAAACCGTATCAGGTAAACAAAGAACTTATGACTGCGACAGGCAAAGAAAACACAATTTTTATGCACTGTCTTCCAGCGGTCTTAGGCCAGGAAGTTACCGAGGATGTTTTTGAAAGTTCCGCAAGCAAAGTTTGGGACGAAGCAGAAAACCGCAAGCATACGATTAAAGCAATCATGCTGGCACTTATCTAGCCATAACCAGGAGATTCAAGATGAAAAAAACTCTCATTGTTGGACTTATTTCTGCAGTTCTTTCTGCTGGATTCATTTTTAGCGCAACTGCACAGGAAAGCGCAGACAAACAAGAACCTTCTTACAAAAAGGAATTTCATGAATCTGAAATGAGTTACAAAAATGTAACAGTTTACAGAGTCCTCGACCAAAAAGATGCTTACATCGTAATGTATGCAAAAGGTCATCGCGAAGTTGGCAATGTTGTAGTTCCAAAAAAATGGTACAAATCTTCACCAAGAAAACTCGCATTCCGCAAGCTTTCTACAGGAATGTCTCCTTATATGACAGTTCTCTACCGCAATGGAGAATTTGAACAGGTAATTCTTACAATGCCGATAAGCCGTGCAGATTCTGCCTGGGGAGTAGCAGACAGCAACGTCCAGGTAAATGCCGACAAAGATACATTCGACATAGTTTATTAAAACATCTCTAAAGATTCACATTTCTTTTTAGAGTCTCAAAAAGAAAAAGAGCCGTCCTTTCTATGATGGCTCTTTTTTTTGACAGGAAAATTTATGAAAATCATAACTGACAAACAAATCGATTCATTTAAATTATTTTTAAAGTCGCACAATTTCTTTTTTGTAATCGGACACAAAGAGCCAGACGGAGACTGCATCTACAGCTGCCTTGCAATGGCCTGTATTCTAAAAAAGCTAAATCTTGAATACCAGCTTTTAAGCGCCGGTCCGTTCAAACGCAATGAAATCGCTTCAAAAGCACATTTTTTTTCAGACACGCCTCAATTTTTGTCAGAGCCGGAACGAAAAGAAACTGGTCTTATAATTCTTGACTGCTCAGAATTAAAAAGGCTTGGAGATATTGAAGGAGATTTGACAGGACTGGACACTTTTATCGTAGACCATCACCTTACTGCCGATGTATCTGACAACTGCATAATCGATTCCTCTGCTCCTGCCGCCTGTTGCCTCGTTCAGCAGATTTACGAAAAATTAATCGGCCCTGTAGATTCGGAAGTTGCAAATTATCTTTTTATAGGACAAAGCACAGACACAGGATATTTTAAATTTCTTAATTCAGATTCAACAGAAGTATTTTTACAGACAGCAAGACTCGTTCAGGCAGGCGTAAATCCTAGAAAAGTTTACGACCAGATAACTGGCGGCCGTCCTTATTCAACACGAAAACTTCTCGGAATTCTTTTAGGCAGAACAGAAAGAGTTTGCAACGACAAACTTGCAATTACATACGAAACTTTGGAAGATACAAAAAAATACGGTCAGGAAGGACGAGACAGCGACGCGCTTTATTCACTTCTCCTTGCAACGACAGGAATCGAGGCTGTTGCCTTCTTGCGCCAAGATACGGAATTCAGTTGTACAGGAGGACTTCGCTCAAGAGACGACTGTGACGTAAGTGCAATTGCCTCTCATTTTGGCGGTGGCGGCCATAAAAATGCAGCAGGTTTTAGCATTCAGGGCAAGCTGGAAAACCTTATTCCCGAAATAAAAAAAGAATTTGCAAAAATTTTATAAAGTTTTTCTGCAAGATTTTGCAAGAAAGTTTAAAGATTTCGCAAGTTTTTGCATGATTTTGCAAGAAAATTGCAAGTTTTTGCAAGAATTTGCATAATTCCGAAAGAAAGCTGCAAGTTCTTGCAAGAATTTGCATAACTCTGCAAGAAAGCCGCAAGTTTTTGCAAGAAAATGAATTTTTTTGCAAGTTTTCTGGATGATTTTGCAAGAACCTGCAAGAAAATACGAAAATTTCATCATTTTTACATAAAAAAAAATTGGCATAAAAATTGCTGTTTCCAAAACAGGAGGCAGCAAATGCAGCAAATTCAAATTTTTCAGGTTCCGCAGTTATTAAAAACAAAAAAAATTACGGAGCAAATGGCCAGAAATATCATCTGGGAAGAAATCTTTAAAAATCCGAAAAAATATGGACTTTCTACGCTTACAGAAGACCAGCTGAGCGATTTTTTGCTCTTCGGCTCTTCAGTTTTTATTCAATACGTAAAAAATTACACAAAAAGCTCCATCAACTTTACAATTTTTCTAAGAGCATGCATAAAGCATACTTACAAAAATTGGGTTAAAAAACAGGTAAAAACAAAAGCTGGCGAACAATGCCTGCAAGACCAGTCTATTCTTGACTTTGAATACAGACAGGAAAAAATGAACGAAGACTACATCGAAAAAAGCCATAATTTTCAGACAAAACGAAATTTTTCAAAAACATTGGACAACATGAGCAAAAAAAAGCAGGAAATTCTAAAGGAATTCATTCACATTTGCGCCTGCAAAGCCTGCAACGAAATAGATCCTGCAATGCTCAAAAACATATCTGAATTTTTAAAAATGAACCATGAACATTTTTGCCAGGAAATTGAGGAGTTAAAATTAAGGACAGCCTGTAAAAGGTCAAAAAGAAATTATATGATTGAACGGAGAAACCGCGCATTTTTCTTTCATAAGAGAGGTCTTTTCGAGATTTCGAAAATCGATACATCTTCATCTTATTACAACAGACTTTCGGAAAAATACGAAAACCAGACAAACAGCTGGAAAAATATCAACAGCCTTCTAAAGCACAGATTTGTTGCTTCTCCTACAGTTGCAGAAATTGCAAAAGTTACAGGAATAAAAGAGCGGCGTATTTCATTTTTCTTAACCCACCGTCAAAAAACACTCAATTTTATGCCATTTATTGAAAATGCCCAAAATTATAAAGAGGAAAACGGCAAAAATGACGATGAATGAATTCGTTTATTGTAACCACTTTTTTTTTGGAGTATATTTAGCTTATGAAATTATTTTTAGCTTCCGGCAACCGGCACAAACAGAAAGAAATGCAGGAAATTCTCTCTGATTGTGAAATTTTAATCCCTGCAGACGTTGGAATCGAATTTGATCCAGAAGAAACAGGCGCTAGTTTTTACGAAAATTCCCTCATAAAAGCGCGCGCCCTTTACGAGCTTGTCCATGAACCTGTAATTGCAGACGATTCAGGAATCTGCGTAGAAAGCCTCGCAAACGCACCAGGAATCTACACTTCACGCTATGCAGGTCCAGAATTTATGCGCGGTTATCCAGACGGTCACAAAATGCCGCAAAACGAGCAGAATGAAAACCTTATTCTGCAGCTTAACGCAACAGGCTCAAAAAACCGCAGATGTTTTTACGTCTGCGCAATGGTTTTGCTCATAAACAGTGAACGTTTTTTTGTCGCCCAGGAAACCTTTGAAGGCGAGCTAATCGACGACATAAAAAAACAGGCAGGAAACGGAGGTTTTGGCTACGATCCTATTGTCTATCTTCCGCAATACAAAAAAACTGTCGCAGAAATTTCAGCCGAAGAAAAAAATAGAATTTCTCACCGCGGAAAAGCAGCGCGAGCAATTTCTGACATCTTAAAAAATCTGAATAAACAAGGCTAAAATTCATTTTTTTTTATTTCATCTTGAATTACACTACAATGCACGGTCTGTCACAAAAAATTGGCAGACCGTGTTTTTTTGTACATAGTATAGCTGACTATTTTATGCCAGAAAATTTTGCAATCTGCCTGCACGTAAAATTGCACTTCCTCGCTCAACTATTTTTTTCAAAAAGTTCAAAAAAAATTGAATTTTTTATTAAAGATATTTATTTCCAATGCCGATAAGAATAAAGACAAGTTATGGGCAGAAATGTTTCGATGAAACAGATGTCCAAACAAGTCAATGTAAAAGGAAATGGATGTAGCCTTGTAAATGCAGAAGTTTCCTTTTACAAACAGTCCAAAAAGGATTTTGGATTGACAATTTTCCATGGAGGAAAAAATTATGGTCATTAACCACAACATGTCAGCTCTGTATTCAAACAGACAGTTAGGAGTAACTAACCAGGGTCTTCAAAAAGACATGGAAAAGCTTTCATCAGGCGAAAGAATCAACCGCGCTGGTGATGACGCCTCTGGGCTTGCGGTATCTGAAAAAATGCGCAGCCAGATCCGTGGATTGAACCAGGCTTCTCAGAACGCACAGAATGGTATCAGTTTCATTCAGGTTACAGAAGGTTATCTGCAGGAGACAACAGACATCATGCAGCGTATCCGCGAACTTGCAGTTCAGTCATCAAACGGCATCTACAGCGACGAAGACCGCATGCAGATCCAGGTTGAAGTTTCTCAGCTCGTTGCAGAAGTAGACCGCATTGCATCTACAGCACAGTTCAACGGTATGAACATGCTCACAGGACGTTTTGCGCAGTCTACAGGTGAAAACACTGTTACAGGTTCTATGTGGTTCCACATTGGAGCAAACATGGATCAGCGTATGCAGGTATTCATCGGAACAATGACATCGGAAGCTCTCGGTATCCGCGAAATCGGTACTGAAACTCCAATGAGTTTGGCATCTCCTGATATGGCCAACCGCGCAATCGGAACTATCGACGAAGCTCTTAAAAAGATTAACAAGCAGCGTGCCGATCTCGGTGGTTACCAGAACCGCATGGAATATGCAGTTCGCGGACTTGATATTTCAGCTGAAAATATGCAGGCTTCTGAATCACGCATCCGTGACACAGACATGGCTTCGCAGATGGTTGAATTCACCAAGAACCAGGTACTCACACAGGCTGGAACAGCAATGCTTGCTCAGGCAAACTCACAATCACAGAACGTATTGTCTTTGCTTAGATAGTGCTGTATAGTAATTTGTCAGAAATCTAAGTATGATTTTAAAATCATTTTTGAATTTCTGACAAATTTTGCGGTGTTTTTGTTCTACTTCTTTTTATTTTTTCACAAAAAACACTAAAAACCTAACTTTAGAATTTGATTTAGCAGATTTTTTTGCTATAATCTTATTCATAGAGTTTTGCAGAACAAAAAGCTGTAATTTTATTGCAGTTTTATCTGAAAAACCGGGCATTTTTTTAGGAATGCCAATGATCTTTGAAAACAGCTCTCCATGACCTTGTGACAGTATGGACGGTTATTAGTATTTTTATACAGAATACGAATAACAGTTCCTGCTGATGGACTAAAATTGCAGAAGGGGGCGCAAAACCGACTGCAAACCGCACAATGGCAGGACTTACGGCATGAAGTCGTATGTTTTTTTGCATGGAGGGCACAAATTATGGTTATTAATCACAATATGAGTTCGATGTACTCAAATCGCACACTGGGAGTTTCTAATGAACAGTTGCAGGCAAACATCGAAAAACTCAGTTCAGGTCAGCGCATTAACAAAGCTGGCGATGACGCTTCAGGACTTGCAGTATCTGAAAAGATGCGCAGCCAAATTCGTGGATTGAATCAAGCCAACAGAAACATTCAGAATGGTGTTTCTTTCATTCAGTCTACAGAAGGATATTTGCAGGAAACTACAGACATTCTTCAAAGAATTCGTGAACTCGCAGTTCAGTCATCAAACGGCATCTACAGCGATGAAGACCGTATGCAGATTCAGGTTGAAGTATCTCAGCTCGTTGCAGAAGTAGATCGTATCGCTTCCCAGGCTCAGTTCAACGGAATGAATACTCTTACAGGCGCATTCGCTTCAGATTCAGTATCAGGACGCATTATGCAGTTCCAGATCGGTGCAAATGTTGACCAGAACGCTCGTGTATACATCGGCACTATGACAGCCGAAGCTCTTGGACTTAAAGGAGCCCAGGGATCTGATGAACAGATTGGAATTGATTCACCAGACAAAGCTAACATGGCTATTGCATCAATCGACAACGCGCTTTTGACAGTTTCAAAACAGCGTGCAGATCTCGGTGCATACCAGAACCGCTTTGAAATGGCTTCTAACGGTATTGGCGTAGCTGCAGAAAACCTTCAGGCTGCTGAGTCACGCATCCGTGATACAGATATGGCTTCTGAAATGGTTGAGTATACAAAAAACCAGATTCTTTCACAGGCTGGTACAGCAATGCTCGCACAGGCAAACAGCCAGTCACAGAACGTACTTGCATTGCTCAGATAGCAAAATCGCTTTTATTATTTAAGAGATTCCTGGATGTTATCTTTTTTAGAATAAAAGCGTAAAGAAGAAGGGGTGCGCCCTCCTTCTTCTTTCATTTTTCAGGAGGAAAGCCCCATGACAATAAGTTCAATAGGGCAGCCGGCAATGGATGGCCGCATATCAGCAAACTCCGCAAATGTTTATGCATCTAGAATTCCGCAAAAACTGGAAGTAAAGATGCCTATGGCAGATGCTGCACAAGTGGTTCAAAACATTTCCGACAAAAATGCCCAATTACAAGAAGATGTCCGTCAATTACAAAAACTATCAGATGTTGTTTCGGGTAGAAAAGTCCAATTTTCGGTAAATAAGGAACTGAATCAAGTCGTTGTTACCGTTGTTGACTCAAAAACTGATAAAGTCATAAAACAAATTCCTTCCGAAGACATTCAAAAGTTAAAAGTAAGAATACGGAAAGCAATCGGAGTATTGTTTGACGAAATGATTTAATTCATTTTCTTGCATTAGCATAATTTACAGGATTACAACATGGCTGATATATCAATACCTGGAGTCAGTGACAAATATAAGACTAACGATTTTATTGAAGCATTGATTAAAAAAGAGCGGCTTCCGCTTACAAGGGAGCAGGAGTCGCTCGACAGGTACAAGGAACAGCAAAATGCCTGGAACGGAATGAGCCAGAAGATGACGGCTCTTCGCACAAATACAAAAACTCTTTACTCATTTGACAATCCCTTCAACAATAAAATTTCGACTTCAACTGACGAAAATGCAATAACCGCAACACCCGGACGAGAAGCAGCTTACGGTCAAATTAAAATTGATGTTGTAAAACCGGCGACATCAGACCGTTTTCTTTCGGAAGAGCTGGACAAAGATTTTTCAATTCCAAAAGGGAAATACAGTTTTCAGGTTGCAGACAAAACGATTTCTTTTAACTGGAAAGGCGGAAAAGTTTCGGAATTTGTAAATTCTCTCAATAAACGCGGAGCAAACACAATAAAAGCAAGCATCGTCGGTGTTTCAAACAGCAAACAGTCGCTTTTACTTGAGTCATTAAAAACTGGCGATGAAAATACTTTAATTTTTAAGGATGATGCGCTTTCATTCGCCCTGAAACACGGAATCATTGCAAAAACAAAGGCTGACTTTCAGGAAATCGGAACGTCTTTGGAAGATTTTTATTCGCCTCAGGACGAATTTCCAGTTCCTGCGGTAGAACAGTCTGGAATGCCGGAAATTACAAGCAAAGAAGTTGAATGGGATTCAGAAGAAAACCGCTATATTCTTCCTCCGCGCTCTGGACTTGAACTTCAACTTAATGACGAAATTCTTGAAAACAAGAATAATAGAATTGAATTCACGTATTCAACCTTTGAAACCCAGGATATAACCGATGAATTAAACCTTATCCGCACTACCCGGCCGGAACTTCAGGAAGCAGGCAAAGTTACTTACGAAGACGTGACTGTTTTTAACGACAAGACACAAGTTGAACTTCCGCCAGTGCCTCCTACCCTGCTTACGCCAATTGCCGGCGAAACAGACTTTTACGCAAGAACTGCCGATGGAAAGGAAACTCAGATTAAGACCGCAAGTCTTGCTATTGATGAAGAAACTGGAGAAAAAACAGTTCAAGTTGATTTAAAAAATTATCCGGACATTCAGAGCATTGTTATACGAAACAGAAACACAGGAGAAGCGGCTGCTGTTTCAAAGTTTACGGTTTATGACTCAAAAAAAGATTTGGGCTACGAAGCTGTGCATCCGGTTTCAACTGCAGGAGATGCAATAATCAAGTACGAAGGAATTACTGTAAACCGTCCGACAAACAAAATAGACGATGTAATTCCTCATGTAACGCTGAATGTATTTAATTCAACTGAAAAGACCGCGACAATCGACATAAAACCGGACAAAGAATCTGCAAAAGACGCTCTAATTCAATTTGTAGGAACTTACAATCAGGTTTTGGCAGAAATGAACATTTTGAGCGAAAACAAGCCGGAAATTATTTCTGAATTAGATTATCTTACAAGCGATGAGCAGGAAAACGCGCAAAAAAGGCTCGGAATGTTTTTTGGAGACAGTTCCCTACGTTCCGGAAAAAGTTCCTTGCAATCAATTGTTTCTGGAAGTTACCGCTGGTCAGAAAATGCGGCAATAACAATGCTCAATCAGCTTGGAATTTCAACAAGGGCGACAGGTTCTTCAGGAGGATATTCCGCAAGCCAGCTCCGCGGTTACCTTGAAATAAACGAAAAACAGCTGGACAAGGCTCTGGAAAACGACCTCGATCAGATAAAAAATATTTTTGGATACGATTCTGACGGAGATTTAATCGTTGATTCAGGCATTGCATATCAACTCGACAGGCAGCTAGGTTCCTGGGTTCAGAGCGGCGGAATAATCGCAAATAAAAACGCAACTCTCAAAACAAGGATTCAATCGTCCGAAACAAAGATTGCAACTCTTGAACGTCAAATAGACAGCAAAGAAGCGCAATTAAGGTCGAAATACGGACAGATGGAAGGAACCTTGAACAGTCTGAACGCACAGTCAAATACAATCTCAAACTTTGCAAACAACGGAAAACAATAGTAAAATATATCTAAGCTAAAATTTGAATTTTTATAACTTACAGAAACAGGAAAAATTTATGGAATTTTATGTAAACGGGACAAAGATTGATGTTGAGCTCGAAAACGAAAAAACAATCGGAGATGTTCTCAGAGGTTTTGAAGAAGAATGTGCGAAATCAAACGCAACGACCATAAGCATTATCGTTGACGGAAAAAATATCAGTGCAGAAGATTTTGACAAAACTGCCGAAAAACAATTGTGTCCGGACACAAAAATTGAACTTGAAATTATAAGTCAGGATGCAATCGAAAATTCTTTCAACGAAGAAAAAGAAATCTGCCGCAAACTTTCAGAAGAATTAAAACAACTTCCTGTAAAATTTCAGGCTGGAAAAGACAATGAAGCAAATTCAATAATTACTTCGCTTGCTGATTTAATCGACAGCATTTGCCACACAGCAAGTCTTTCCGCCTTGTTTCCTCAGAAATTTGGAAAAATAAAAATCGAAGGCAAAACTTTTGTCGAATTTTTCGCAGATTTGTCTCCGATTCTAAAGGACTTTGAACAGGCTATTGAATCAAAGGACACAGTCCTTTTGGGCGATTTGGCAGAATACGAAATCAGCCCGCGGCTCGGCAGCCTGGCAGACGCTCTGGAGGCATAAATGAATTCTGGTTCACCGATTGCAGCAAGGCTTTCCATAAATATTCTTTCCGTTCTGCTAGTTGCTCTTATTGCTGCGACAATACTTGTAATTCTATGGGGCATCTCAAAAATTCTCGAAAAATATAAAATTTCAGATTCATATGCAGAAAAAAGCAAAAACCGCCCTACTTCAAAAAAAAATATAAATGAAATTTCAAAACGCGCAAAACTTTCAACTGACGAAAAACAACTTTTCTCTAAAATCTGCACAGAACATCCGCTCCCAAACATAAATTACATTCTCAATAAAACAAATACATTTAATTCATACTTAAAAAGTGAATTCAATTCATTAAAAAACACAGAAGATGAAAATGCAAAATCAGTTATCTTTTCGCTCAGGGCAAAACTTGTAAAAACGTTTGAATCTTCTGCCATTATAAAAACTTCGCGCGTAATTCCAATCGGAACAACTTTTAATTACACTCCATCGCAGGGAATTCATTTTTTAACCGTTCTTGTCGATTCAAATCAGTACGAACTTCATTTTCAGCTTCCGGAAGATTTGCCTGCCCAGGACAGACCAGCAATTCTTTCAAAAATAAAGTTGATTTTTGTGTACAAAGACTCAATGCCTTACGAAATAGAAGTCCGGGTTGTGCGTTATCAGAAAGGGAAAAGAGATACAGACCTTCTTGTCTGCACCCACAGCGATAAAATATTTTCCAGAACAAAACGCGCTTTTCCGAGAATTGACCTTTTTCAAGATTGCAGTTTTTCTTATGTAAAACCAGAAATTGACGGCAACAAAACAGAATATAAAGCAAGCGAAAAAATACATGAAGGACAACTTTTAGATATTTCTGCCGGAGGATGCAGGATAACAACAAAACTTGCCATCAAAGCAGAGCAATATTTAAAAGTAACAGCTCCTTTTGACGGAAAAACAGAAGCCTGCGCAATCGGCTTTATAATCCGAACTACAAAAACAAAAAATAACGAATATATTATTCACATAAAATTTGTAAAAATTGAAAAAAATATTATGAATAGAATAAATGCACTCGCCTGCGGTTATGAAACATTTTGAAATGCAAAAAAAATTCATAAGACTTTTTAACAGCAATACTGTTATTGACGGTAAAATTAGATTAGATTATTCTGTAAAGACATGAAAGTTTTAGAAATCAGTTCTATTGGCGTTGAAGATAATTTGATTTATTACCGCCGAAATTATACTGCAATTGCAAAAATCGATTTTCTCTCAAAGCAGGAAGATGTAGAGATTTCTTTTACAATAGAAGTTGATCCGTTCGGACGAAAGACAGTCACATTAAATTATCCGTACGGCACAAATTTTGATTATCCAGTTTTGCCTGTAACAAAATCAATAAAAGAAAAAATTCTTTCAATGGACAACGAAGGATTATTACCAATATGACTTTTTATACAGATTCACCAGAGCAGACAATTGAATTTGGAAAAAAAATAGGTTCTAAATTAAAAAAAGGCGATATTCTTGCAATGCAGGGAACTCTTGCGGCAGGAAAAACAACAATTACAAAGGGAATTGCGATTGCTCTTGGAGTTGAAGATACAATCACTAGCCCGACATTCTGCCTCATAAGCGAATACGAAGGAAAACTTCCTCTTTATCACATGGACGTTTACCGCCTTAACGGAACTGACGACTTTATAAATCTTGGCGCAGAAGAATTGATTTATGGAAACGGCGTAAGCATAATCGAATGGTCAGAAAAAATTATGGATTCGCTTCCAAAAAAAACAATAATAATTCGGCTTGAGCCTCAGAAAAGCGCCGATGGCTGCCGAAGAAAAATTACGCTCGAAAACTGGCCTTACGGCGACTTTTTATGGGGAAAAAAATGAAAGCTTTAGCAATAGACAGCGCATCTGGCTGCATGACAGTCAGCGCGAAAAATGATGATATTACGACTTCTCTGTCGCTGGATATAGGACAAAAACAAAGCCAGGAACTCTTGCCTGCCATTGATTTTGTCTTAAAAAAAGTCGATTTAAAACCTGAAGAACTCGATTACACGGTTTTATGCAAAGGTCCGGGAACTTTTACAGGTTTGAGGCTTGCATTCTCCGCTTTAAAATCAATTGAGCTGGCATTTAACAAGCCTGTTTATGGAGTTTCCACACTCGAATGTTACGCCTCGCCATTTAAAAATTTTGAAGGACTTGTAATTTCGACAGTCGATGCAAAAAAAGAACAGTTTTTTGCAGGAATTTACGAAAATAAAAAGACAATTCTTGAGCCGGAAGACACGACGATAGAAAAAGTAATTTCCGTAATCGACAAAACAAAAAAAGTTCTCTGCGTCGGACCGGATGCAAAGCTTTTTGCAGAAGAACTCAAACAAAACAGCCCTTCTCTGGACGTTATTTATTTTGACGCGCAAATAAACACCTGCATAAATCTTTTCAATATTGCCGAAAAAATGATTGAAGAAAAAAAAGAGCCCCTCAAAGATTTTGAAGGGCCTGAATATCTGCGCAAAAGCGAAGCAGAAATCGCCTTGGAAAACATGTAGTTTTTAAGCCGATTTTTTTATTCTTGATTAGACTAACTTTTTCTTCAAAAAAACTTATTTTCCGCCTAAGAATTTAGAAAGCGCTTCGAGAGTCTGCGAATTTGCGGCAGCTTCCCTGTTTTCTGTCTGAATTGCATTAAAAACTTCTTGACGGAAAACCTTTACATTTTTTGGCGCTTCAATCCCGATTTTAACCTGATCTCCGCGAACTTCAATCAAAGTGATTGTAATGTTGTCGCCAATTTTTATTTTTTCATCTACTTTTCTTGACAATATCAACATTACTTTTTTTCCTTATCGTTTAAAGTTTTGATGATATTATGCTTTGTGGTCCATTTTGAATCAGAAAGTATAACCTGAAGAGCTGTCCGATTTTTGCGGTTTATAACAATCGGCCCCTGAAGATTTGCAGTTACAGCGCTTCCGTCTGCCGGAACTGTAATTATTGCGAACAAAATTACATCGCCCGGAGAATCAATGCCGATTTCACAGAGAGTTCTGTCATCAATGTCGAGTTCATAATCATTTACAATCAAAAACGGATCAACGATTATAAAGGCAAGGTTCTGTTCGTCGAGAGACTGAAGCCAGTAAAAAGGTTTGTATTCCGCCTCTATAATCGCATATTTATGATATTCTTCAAAACCATAAAGACCGTTTGGAAAACTGACGATTTGACTTTCATCAACATTGACAGTTCCCATTGTTTTTGTTTTTACTTCCATTGCTAAAAATTTTCCTCCCAATTATTTTTAATTTCATTCAATTTTTATCTCAAAATTTAAACTTTACTTCATGTAGTTTAAGAGAGAAGAACTGTACATTTTTCCGGCATTGCTTAAGGTTGCCTGCTGGGTATATTCAAGCATTTTCTGATCGGTAATGGCCTGTGTTATGTCAAGATCGCCTTCCCTAGAAATTTGAGAAGTTACGTTCAGCGCAGTCGCAGAATTCCGCACAATGTCGTTTTGAAGCCTTTCATATTCGCTTCCGGACTTTGCAACGCGGGTAGTAAGATTGTTTATTCCAGAGTCAATGCTGGCAAGAACGCGAGTTCCGATTGTATCTCCATCGCCTTTTAAAAGGGAATTTCTGAGCAAAATTACACTGTCAAAAAGAGAACCGCCCGAAACACGAACATTATCCGCCATATTGTAAGGAGGCTTTTGACTTGAATCTTTTATTATTCCAAGGTCATTCAAAACAGTTCCAGAAACGTCTTCCAGCCAGAGTTGATGAGAATCCGTCGTTGTAAGGTTCAATCCGTTCGTAACAGGATCGACAGCAGCCTTTACAGCGGCTCCTGAACTGTTGATTTTTGCAACAAGAGAATATACTGTATCTCCGCTTTCCATCTGAATTTTTTGACCGTCGATATTTATTACGCCGCTTTCCTTTGCCTGCCATGAAGAAAGGTCACGTCCGCTGAACAGGCGCTGAGGTTCCGCCCAAAATGTCTTTGAACCAACATTGTCCACTGTAATATATTTATTTTCATCAACTTCAACTTTATTCTTATCAATCGTTCCGTTATAGCGAACAGAAGAAATCAAAGGCTGAACAGCACCGTCAACATGACCTAAATCAACTTCAAACGCAGGAGAGTTTGTGTTTGTGCCTGCAAAAATTGAATTTCCGTCAGGACCAGTAGCATTCGCGTTTTGAACAAGTTCCTGCAAAAGTTCATCAACTTCTACAGCCATATTCCGCAAATCGTCCTGATTATAAATTCCGTTTGCTCCAGTAACTGCAAGCTCACGCACACGCTGCATAATATCAAGAGAATTTTGCATATAACCTTCGCGATACACAAACTGGTCGCTTAAAGTTTGTCCGTTTTTTTCAAAATTGTTTACGCGGTTAAGATAAGACTGATATTTTACAAGATGGCCTGCAGCAACAGGATCATCGCGCAAAGACTGAATTTTTTGCTGGCTTCCTATCTGGTTGTTTATTTTATTTAAGCGGCGTTCCTGAATACGAAGATTGTTCTGAGTATTGTTGTTATTCATCTGACTGCTGATTCTTCTCATAGCCTTATTTCTCCCATAAAAAGCCAAGCTAAAAACTTCAGTTTTAGGATTGACCTTTTACTGCAATTCCGTATCAAAGTGAGAAATTGCAATTGATTAGTAAGTTTGCAACGCAAACTTGTAAAGATAAAAACTAAACGCCAAGACGATTGATTATCGTATCAAGCATCTGGTCGATTACAGAAACATATTTTGCCGCAGCGTTGTATCCATGCTGAAATTTTATGATGTCGGCAAGCTCCTCATCGATATTTACGCCGCTGATAGAATCCCTAAAATTCCTTAAATCATTCATAATCGCATTCTGGCTCAAAAGCATATTTTCCGCCTGTTCGCCTTTTAGACCGGCATTTGTGACAGTTTCTGCAAAATAGTCGTCAAAAGTGCGGCTCGTTCCAATCATTACGTCAGTGTTGCGGATTGAAGCAATTTCTACAGCAGCACGGGCATCTCCAATCGAAGCCCTTCCCTGGCCGTTCGGAAAACCTGTCGCCACTGAATTCGGGTCGTTTTTTATTTTTTCGCTAACGGCAATATATCCGCCAGGATTCATAACAGGAGCAACAGAATATTCTCCAGCCAGAGAATCAACCGCATCGGCGCGAGCAAAATCATAAGCGTTTTCTGCGCCGCTTCCGTTCAAAATGCCTGAATAACCGGCAAGGAAAAGTCCTGAATCTTCGACATGGCGAAGCACAAAGTCTGGATTTTCCATTGATTCAGAAGCGCCCGCTTTTAAAACGAGTTTATTTTCGCGGTCAAGATAAGCTTTAACCTCGCCCTGAGAATCATTTATCCTTGCAATTACATCTTCCACAGTGTCATTTGCAAAATATGGAACAGCAACATTTCCTGAATGGCCTGACAAAGTCATAACACCGTCAAGTCCGACTTTTTCCTGAGGATTTAACGAATTTTTACCGGAAAAACGGAAAATATAAGACGTATCAACTTCACCGTCACCGTTGCGGTCATAATTTCCCTTGACATCAGTAACAAAAGGATGCTGAACAAAAAAATCAAGCCCTGTCTCATTGTTCGCACCGATTCCAGCGCGATGAACATCGTTTACCAAATCAGCAAAATTTACAGCCATAGTGTTCAATGCCTGAATTTCATTTCTTATATCACTGTCACGCAGCTCAATCAAAGCGCCGAGTTTTCCAGATTTTATGTCAGCGTTAAGAGCGGTGTCTTTCCACACAACCTTGTCATAACCATTATTGTCAGCCTGGGCAACAAGATCAAAACCGCGGGCAACGCTTCCCTGAACCAAAACCTGTCCGCCGACGTGAACCATAAACTCGTCGCTGTCGCGGCTGTCGCTCGTTATTTCCACAAGACCAGAAAGCTTCTCAACAAGCAAATCCCTTCTGTCCATAAGATCGTTCGGATTATCGCCCATCGCCTTGGAACGCACAATTTCGCCGTTCAAATCAGCGATCTGCTTTGCATAATCATTTACCTGCTTTACAGTAGCTTCAATATCGCCGTTCAAAAGAGTTCCTATTCCAGCCAAAGAATTATAGCGGCCAGAAATAGACTGAGTTAAACTGTCCGCACGGGTAACAACGGCTTGACGGGCAGCCTTGCTTTCCGGATAAACAGAAAGCTCCTGCCAAGACTGCCAGAATTTGTCCATATTCGTCCGGACAGAAACATCGTTCGGTTCATTGTAAACCTGCTCAATCATAGTGTAATACTGTTCGCGAGTAGCCCAGTAAGATTCGTTGTTTGACTGCGCAGCAATTCTCTGGTCAAGCATTTCATCCCTAAGACGAGTTATGCTTTCAATCGTAGTTCCCTGACCAATCTGTCCTGGAGTTTCCGCACGAGCAAGGTCAGGTCTGTAAAGAGGATCAAAAGTCTTAACCTGAACACGCTGCCTGCTGTAACCTTCAGTATCAGCGTTTGAAATATTGTGGCCGGCAGTCTGAATCTGCTGCGAATGAGCCATTATGCTTCTTTTTCCAAGTTCAATTCCTGCAAAAGCGTTAGCCATATTTTTTTCCTCCGTTCCAGCCTAAACAATCTGGTCTATTACAACATTGTGAAGTTCCGGCTTTACGATTTTTCCATAATGCGAATAAACAGTATTTCTGCGCTCAGGCAAAACTTCTTCAAAAATTCCTTTCAAAAATTTCCTAGTATTAAAAATATATTCATTTAAAATTTTGTTTTCAATTTTCGACTTCAAAAGCTTAGACTTTACTTCGCGGACAAGCACGGCAATTTCCAGCTCCGAATTAAAACTAACTTCCGAAGAAATTTTTTCCCGGCGTCCGTCAAGTTCGGCAAATTCATCGCTTAAACAGCGCATTTTTTCCAGCCACTCTTCAAGTTCGAGCCAAACCCTCTTTACAACACATTCGTGAACATTTTTCTGAACAACAAGAATTTCATCCAGCAAAGAAGACTGTTTTTTCAAAATTTCCAAAAGCTGCATTTTTAAAGCCTGCTCCATAAATTTCCTCAATTTATTTTCGGAAAAACAAAAGCCACCCTTTAATTTATTTTCTTATTAGAACCGTTTTTTTATTTTGGACGAATTTTTTTTGTCTCCTCCGGTGTTCCGTTGTTCCGCTAAACGCTCATTCGCATACTTTCAGTCTGCGAACGCTTCGCGCAACTCCACCCCGGCGTAAAATTTCCGCAAAAAAAAACAAGTTCCTCAGTTTTTGACAGTTTTTTATTCAAATTTTTAAAAAATCCAGAAATCACAATTTTTCATCTTGACACTAATCTTCGTTTTTTGATAGAATTATTCACATCAGTTACACGGTGCCTATAGCTCAGCGGTAGAGTTCCAGATTGTGGATCTGGCTGTCGTGGGTTCGAACCCCACTAGGCACCCACATTCAAATACATTTTTATGTGTTGGAGCTCGCTGGTTAAATACAACGCGTTTGTAGCTCAACTGGATAGAGCAACGGACTTCGAATCCGTAGGTTGCACGTTCGAGCCGTGTCAGACGCATATTGTATAAAAACTGATAAGATTTTCGGGCGACTAGCTCAGTTGGTAGAGCAACAGACTCTTAATCTGTGGGTCCGGGGTTCGAGCCCCCGGTCGCTCATATTTCGGTTTTACGAAATAAAAAATCGGGATCGAGACTTCTGTCCTTGCCGTAATCTGCGAGAGTGGTGAAATTGGCATACACGCTAGACTTAGGATCTAGTGCTTCGGCGTAAGGGTTCAAGTCCCTTCTCTCGCAAAATTCTTCCCCCCCATAAAAAATAGCAAACATATTTTTTCTTAATCTAGTCATTTCCTCTATTGGTTTTAAATTCATTCTTAATTTTCTCAAAAAAAAACAAGCTGCATGTTGTTTTTCCGTCCAAAACTTAGAGCCAAACCAAAAATTCGCTGTCTTTATTAAAAACTTTCTGTTATTTTTACGTGTAACTAAATTAAAAAAAATTAACAGAAAAAACCATTGACTTATTTACTCAAGTAAAGTATAAATTATGCCCCATTTTTGCTTTTTTTTATAATTTATTGACTAACACCCCCATTTTGCTATAAATTTAATACAGTCGTTATGAGTGTTCAATCTGAAGAAGGATTAAAACAGGCTTACAAAATGCTTTCTCAAGGAGAGCCAGCAGAGGCAAAAAAACTTCTTGCGGATATTTTGGAATTCAACCTCGACAACAAAGAGATTGATTTTGCAGTCTGGTGCTGTTCTTATTGGATTGATTTTATAAAAAAACTGGCAAAATCCGACTTTTACGAACGTGGAGAAAGCATTCTATTTCAGTGGAAAACTTTCGAGGAAGCGTTCGGCAAAAAAAAAGAAATTTTTGCAAGAACAGTTTTTTCGGTGCAGACAGGAGTGTTTTCTCTTGCACTGGACAGTTTTAGTTCTGTTTCACAGGAAAATACAAGACTTCCGGCTCAAAAGGCAGATTTGCTTTTAAAAATCGGAATCTGCAACAAAAAACTCGGAAAGTACGACATTGCGCGTTCAAACCTTATGGAGGCAAATAAATTTCTTCCTGGTTCGGCGCAGATAATTGCCGAAATGGCCGACTGCTGTGCCCTGTGCGGGTTGGAAAACGAGTCAAAAGTTCTTTTTCGGGAAGCATTTTTTATCGACGCAAGAAAAATCGATATAAGCATGCTAGATTCAGAACTTATAAAATGTCTTGTTCAGAAAATAAAAGACGACCACGGATACAGCGGCTCAGAACTTCAATATTGGATTCCAGTTTATGCGGTTCTTTATGGAGTTTTTAATATAAAGCGTGAGCTTCGGAGCGTAGAGGTTTTAAAATTAAAGCAGGATATTTATGAAACGGAAAACGAAATTAAAAATCCTGCTAACAATGTAAATCAGTTAAAACCAAAATTGATTTACATGTATTTCTGGTTAGTTGATCACTACATTCAGAAAAACCAGACTGGAAGCGAAGTTAGCGACCTTTTACTAAAAATCAAGATTTTAGACAGAAATGTCTATGACTTGTATATAAAATAATAAGTTTTGGAATAATTTTTTTTACAGGAGTATAAAATGTCTGCAGAAATCGTTACAAAAGTACAGGACATGCTCAAAGAGGCAACCTGGACAAGAGCAGCAATCGGCAACTACACAAAGAACAACCTTATCGAGCTGTCGGAAATTATCGAAAAAGCAGAAGCAGAGGATTGCACTGCGGAAATAAAAGCAATCTGTGATGAACAGCTTTCTCACACAAAAGACAGCATCATTGCGCTTTATATTTCGGGAATTCTCGGTTTAAAACATGGAGATCTTGACAATTCGAATTTGGTAACTCTTGTAGACATTTTCCAGAAAAATTACAAAGAACCGGTTGTAACCTATCTTTGCGAAACAATTCTCGACATTGATCCTAATAACAAATTTGCCCTCCGCACACTTGCAGATATTTACCGTGCAGCAAATGATCCAAAAGCTTGGGCTCTTTACGAAAAAATTGTAAAAATTGACGTTGAAGAAGCTGAAATCGCAAAAATTCTCGCAGAACATTACGAAGCAGAAGGCGATGTAAAAAATGCCGTTGCTTATTGCAAAAAAGCACTTCTCCGCTTTGTTAATACAAACAACCCAACCGCATTAAAAGAAACTTGGGCAAAACTCGTTTCTATGATTCCTGACGAAATTGACTTCTTCCTTCTCGTACAGCGCAAAGTAGAAAAATCAATCAGCGCAGAAGAAAGCTCTCTTCTTCTTCACGGTCTTTATCCGTACTACAAAGACAACGCGCCTTCAGATCCTAAAAAATGGGATATTGCAATTCAAATTCTCAAAATAATTCTCAGAATCGATCCAAAAGATTCTTGGGCAAGAAACGAAATTGCAGCCTGCTTCCAGGGAAAATACGCTAAAAATCCAAACGTCAACGACTTTATCGCTTCATCAAACCTTACTCAGAATTTCCGCAACGTATTTGAGGCAATCAATGATTTTGAAAAACACATTGCTTTTGGCGTAAAAAATTTCATTTACCACAGAACATGGGGCGTTGGAATCATCACAAAAGTAGAAAATGACAATCTTTTCATCAACTTTGGAAGAAAGAACGGAGTTAAGCAGATGTCTCTCAAAATGGCAGTAAGCGCGCTCCAGCCTCTTGCACGCGACCACATCTGGGTTCTCAAGGCAACAAAATCAAAGGACGATTTACAGAAACTTTTCAAGGACAACCGCGACAAAACTCAGGCTCTCAAAATTATAATCAAGTCTTTCGGAAACAGCTGCGACTTCAAAAGAATCAAATCGGAACTAGTTCCTTCTATTTTGACTCCTGGAGAATGGACTTCTTGGAACACGGCCGCAAAAAAAACTCTCGAAACAAATCCAATTTTTGGTGTAAATCCAAACAACATTAACGAATACATTGTTCGTGATGCTAAAATTTCTACAGAAGAAAAACTCAGCAACGAATTCAAGGCTGAAAAACAGTTCGCTCCACGTGCAGATGTCTTCATGAGATTTTTCAAAAACGAAGAAGCTGATAAAGACAGCGAATTCTTCATGGATATGTACAACTATTTCAAGGGTTTTTTAAAAGGCGCACATCAGGCAAACGAGCAGGTTGTAGCTTCTTACCTTATAGTTCAGAAAGTAGGTGCTGAAATGCCATCTTTGGCAGTTCAGCTCAACTACACTTTTGAACAGCTCTACCGCGACATTGACAATCCTCGCGAAATGTACACTCTTCTCAAAGACACAAAAAATACAAGTTTCCAGGCTGACTTTCTAAACCAGATAAAACTTTTGTCTGACTGGGTTGACCAGTACATTGAGCTTTTCCCGACAGTTCTGAACAAAAAAATGCTCAACGAAATTATTGAAAATGGAAATACAGAAAAAGTTCAGAAACTTGCCGTAAAAGTATTTGAAAATTTCCGCGACTACCGCAATGCAGTCCTCTTCTTCTTTGAAGAATGTCAGGATGACGAATGGTTTAAACAGTCTGGAATTTCTTATCAGAAACAATTGATTACAATCGTAAACATTATCGATCAGTCTTACCGTGAAATCGATAATCACGTTGATACTACAGAAAATAAAAAAATCATTAAAAACGCAATAAAATTGATTTTTGACGGCGAAAATGCTTATGCAAACTACATGCTTTCATGCGACATGGACACAATGACTCACCTTTACACTCTTGTTGATGACATTGTTAACCTTGAAGGCATTTACAAGCAGGCTTTGCGCAACAAAATTCTTTCAAAGTATCCAGATTACAAATTCCGCGCAAAAGAGGAAAAGACAAACGCTCCAAAGGGAATGCTCGTCACAAAGGCAAAGCTCGACGAGAAAAAGGCTCTCGAAGCAAAAATGACAACTGTTGACATTCCAGCAATTGCAAAGGAAGTTGCGGATGCAAAGGAAAAAGGCGACTTGAAAGAAAACGCTGAATATATCGCCGCAAAAGAAGCGCAGCACAAGCTCAACAACGACTTGAACCGTCTTCAGGGCGAACTTGCACGTGCAGTTATCTTCGATCCAACAACTGCTACAACTTCGATGGTTTCTTTTGGAACAGAAGTCGTTCTAACAAACAACGCTACAGGAAAAGACGAAAAATACATTATCATGGGACCGTGGGAATCAGATCCGGATGCAGGTATCATTTCTTACATGTCTCCGTTTGGCAATGCAATTCTCGATTCAAAAGTCGGCGAAAAACTTGAATTTACAATTAACGAACACAAAAATGACTACACTGTAAAATCGATTAGACTTGCCAAATAAAAGGTAAAAAAGAGGCTGCCTTTCAAGACAGGCAGCCTTTTTTTTGCAAAAAAAATGAATAAAAAAAGCAGAACTTAAAAAAATTCTGCTCAAAATTCTAAAGTCTTATTTTTTAAAAATCTTATTCAAAGCTTTTACAAGCTGAACATTTTCTTCGTGGGCTTTTATCGAAACTCTGTACCAGCTTAAATCCATTCCATAAAAATCCGAACAACCACGGATTACGATTTTTGACATTGCCAGAGCCTGGCACAAAGGCGCCTTAAACGGATTTGGCGAAGAATCCTCTTCGTTGACCAAAGACTGCTTTTTCGGACCGTTATGACCTTTTTTATCCTTTGCATGCTCTGAGCCGGAAGCATAATCCAACGCCGTTTTCTGTAAAGTTTCATTAAGTTGAACGAGAATATAATTTCCTTCACCACGCAAAACTTTTGCTCCGATTGATTCAAAATAATCCGACAAATATTTTCGTTCTTCGGTTACAAGCTTGAGCATCTGACGGTGCCAACTATTGCTTTCAATTTCTGCCTGCATTACCGCAGAACCTGTTACCTGGGCGTCCGTACTGATTGTCCACGGACGCATTGCATTAACAAGAGGATTATAAACGCTGGAACTAAAGCAAAGCGCGTATCCCAAACGAAGTCCTGCCATTCCATAAAATTTTGTAAA
Organism: Treponema sp. UBA785; assembly: GCF_002297065.1. Classification (NCBI taxonomy): domain Bacteria; kingdom Pseudomonadati; phylum Spirochaetota; class Spirochaetia; order Treponematales; family Treponemataceae; genus Treponema; species Treponema sp. UBA785. Next base: position 62,183 of record NZ_DBJD01000091.1, read on the forward strand.
TGCATTGAGAATTATAAGATGCGGGAATTCATCAGCGCGGTCTATAAGCGCGCGGACATTTTTTTCGGCAGTTTCGCTAAACTGACAGAAACAGGAATCCAAAACAAGAACAGTGTCCGATTTTTCGCAGAGCCTGGCAATTCTTACAATCATATCCAAAGGCATCACGTTGCCTGCCGGGTTTGAAGGACTTGCCATAAACATAAGCGGAACTCCGCCCGAAAGAATTTTTTCAAGATGCTGAAAATCATCTTCCGTAAAAACAAAGTCGTTTTTCTTTTCGAGGGTAAGGTGAAGAATTTTTTCTTCGCTGCATGCCATCAAAAGCGCATTTTCGTATTCAGAAAAGGCAGGCTCAACAATCAGGTTAAAAGCCGTTCCCTGAACATTTTTTCCAAAAACCATAGAAATAAGCTGAGTAATATCAGCAGCGCCAGAGCCGCACAGAATTGGCCCGTCAAAATTCCAGTATTTAGCAAGAGATTCTTTCAGTTCCGTACAATTAGGATCCGGATAAGCCGCAATAATATCTGGATTTAAGGAAAGCGCAAGCAATGCCCTCGAAGCAGCCTTGTGAACTCCCAAAGGACTTGTGTTAGCAGAAAAGTCCAGATAATCATTCAGTCTTCTTGAATTAGTTCCACCATGAAAAAACATAACAGAATTATTATATCATTTTATTTAAATCTCTCAAAGATAAAACACGGCATAAATTGAATTTTAACTGATTTTTTGCTAAATTAGACAGGAAATTCAGATGTTACGTTTGGGATGACCATTATTTTTCGGCATCAGCAAGTATATCAATGACACTACCATATTTTCTCCCGCTAACGCGGTGTTTACAGGAGGACGTTATGAACAAGTACGTCAAACGGTATCTTATTGATGCTTTGGGTGGAATGGCGCAAGGTCTTTTCGCTTCGCTCTTAATCGGAACAATTGTAAAAACTCTTGGTCAGCAGCTTTTGCGGCTTGGCTCAAACCCAATTTTTACTTTTTTAGTTGATGCAGGTGCTTTTGCTTCGGACGCTCATGTTGTCGGAGCGGCTATGGCAATAGGAATCGGTTTTGCAATGCAAGTTCCTGCACTTGTTCTTTTTACACTTGCGGCAACAGGAAGCGCGGCAAATGTAACTGGTGGAGCTGGAGGACCTCTTGCAGTTCTTTTTATCGCAATTCTTTCAGCAGAAGCAGGTTGCCTTGTAAGCAAAAAAACAAAAGTTGATATTATTGTTACTCCGCTTGTTACGCTTTTAACAGGATCATTGCTAACAGTCATTACAGCAAAATACATTGGAAAAGCAGCAAGCGCCTTTGGAAACATAATTGTCTGGGCAACAACACTCCGTCCTTTCTTGATGGGAATGATAATTTCTCTTCTTGTAGGGGTTTTGCTCACTTTGCCAGTAAGTTCAGCAGCGATCTGCGCAGCTCTCGGTCTTACAGGTCTTGCAGGAGGAGCGGCAGTCGCCGGTTGCTGCGCGCAAATGGTCGGTTTTGCAGTATTGAGTTTTAAGGAAAACCGCTGGTCAGGACTTTTGAGCCAGGGGCTTGGAACAAGCATGCTCCAAATGCCAAATATCATCAAAAATCCAAAAATATGGATTCCGGCCTGCCTTTCTTCACTCATCACAGGTCCTGTTGCAACCTGCATTTTCAAAATGGAAATGAATGGAGCAGCGGTAAGTTCTGGAATGGGAACCTGCGGCTTAGTAGGTCAAATCGGCGTCATTTCTGGCTGGTTCAATCCTTCTCAGACAGCACTTTCCCACGGGGCGTCAGCAGCTGCTCCTTCAGGATTCGACTGGCTTGGACTTATTCTCGTATGTTTTGTTTTACCAGGAATTTTAACATGGCTTTTTGGGAAATTTTTCAGAAAACTCGATTGGATAAAAGACGGTGATTTACTTTTGGAAAATAGCTAAAACAGTTCTATAATGTAAAAATTGAGATTCATATTAGATACCCTTGATTTCGAGTTTTATAATTTAATGTCATTATCGTGCTTGAACCAGATAATCTATTGAAAAATTCCAACAGCTTCACCTGTCGCAGCACAGGATAGACACTTAAATTACTGCTCTTATCAAAACTCGACATTTGTATTAGATAGATTTTTTTTACGGGAGAATAATAAATGAACGAAAAAACTGAATTATCTGAACTTTCAAAAAACATTTATCTTCTTGCATTGCCAACAAATATCGGAATTATTGCCCTAAAACAGCCAGATTCCTCCACAAATATTTATTTAATCGACAGCGGAAACGATGAACGCTATGCAAAGGCGATACTTGAAGCAGTAAACAGTTCCTTCAATTCTCCCAAAATAAAATCCGTAATAAACACACACTCTCATGCAGACCATTGCGGCGGAAACGAATATTTGCGCTCAAAAACCGGATGCCAGATTATTGCAAGCATTGGCGAAGCCGCAATAATGGAATGCCCCGTTCTCGAAACAGGCCTAATCTGGGGCGGAATGCCGGTAAAAGAGCTCGAAACAAAGTATTTTACGGCTTCTCCCTGCATTGCCGACAAAACATTTAAAAGCGGCTCAGATTTTTACATTGAAGATAAAATTCACGTACAGACAGTTCCGCTCAAAGGTCATTACATCGACCATACAGGATTTTTAATCACCGATACAGACGGAAAAAAAATTTTTTTTGCAGGCGACTGCCTGAGCGGACGCGACGCAATAAAAAAATACTGGATTCAGTATCTTTTTAACGAAGAAGAATCAAAAAAAAGCCTTTTGGCCCTCTTAAAAATCCAGGCCGATTTTTATGTTCCAGGGCACGGTCAAGGCGTTGAACAAATTGAAGGGCTGGTCGAACTAAACCTTATTGCCCTTCTCGAAACCGAAAATATGATTTTGGACGAATTAAAAACTCCAAAAACGGCAGAACAGCTTCTCCAAAATGTAAGCACCCGCAACGGAATTTCGCTCAAACTCAGCCAATACGTCCTTATAGGCTGCACCTTGCGCTCATATTTAAGCTCCCTAAGCGACAGCGGAAAAATCAAGTACGAAATCAAAGACAACATGATGTACTGGTCTCTCGCCTGATTTTCCGCCACAAAAAAACTCAGCCTTCAACAATTTTAACACCGGCAGAACAACCAAGCCTGTTTGCACCGGCATCCAGCATTGCCACGGCGTCTTCAAAAGTCCGGATTCCGCCGCTCGCCTTTACGCCCATGTCTTTTCCGACAGTTTTTCTCATCAATTCAACGGCATGAACGCTCGCGCCTCCAGTCCCAAATCCAGTAGAAGTCTTTACAAAATCAGCGCCGGCTTCCTTTGCCTTTTCGCAAACCGTTACAATTTCTTCATCATTAAGATAGCAGGTCTCAAGAATCACTTTTTCTACAATTTTTTTATTTTCACCGCAATCAACGTCATCGACTGCACAGCGAACCGCATAAATCTCTTCAAAAACATCTTCCCATCGCCCGTCTTTTACAGCGCCTAGATTTACAACCATGTCAACTTCGTCCGCGCCCTCGCTAACACACATAGCGGCCTGGCTCGCCTTGTCATCAATCGAATTCGCCCCAAGAGGAAAACCAATCACAGTGCAGACCTTAACTCCGCTTCCACGCAAAATTTCCGCCGCAAAAGGAACATAAACTGGATTAACGCAGCAGCTCGCAAATCCGTATTTTACAGCCTCTTCGCAAAGTTTTTTAATGTCGCTTTCCGTAGCACAGGCAGAAAGCTGAGTGTGATCAATAAATTTCGCAATTTCTTTTCTTTCCATATTTTTCTCCCGTAAAAAAACTAACATTCATTATAACATAATTCTTAAAAATTTTATGGGAGTTGCGCCAACAAAGTTGCCGCCGCGCTTTCCGCGGTTCCGGCTTTCGCCTCCATTGCTCCGTTTCACTGCGCAACAAGACTGCCGCTGCAATCGCTAACTCGATTTCATTGCGTTTTTTTGTTAGCACAGTCTAATTCGTTCAAATCTGCCTTTATTTTTCTTGTTTAGGAAAATTTTATATGCTAAATTATAAACAGATTGAATCAAACAGTTTTGGCTTTTCAATCACATTTGGGAAACTTCCCTTAAAAAGAGGTACATTATGGCTTATAAAATTGATCCTTCAGCATGCGTAAACTGCGGAACATGCGAACCAGACTGTCCAGTCGGAGCAATCAGCGAAAACGACGGACACCGCGAAATCGATTCTTCTAAATGCGTAAGCTGCGGAACCTGCGCAAGCGTTTGTCCGGCAACAGCAATTTCAGAAGAATAGTTTTACATTCTAAAAAATCTGCAAGAATTGCTCTTGCAGATTTTTTTTTGTCTGTTTATATTTGTAGGTATGTTCAGACAGATTTTAAAAGGCTACAGCCAGATTCTCAGTTCAATTTTAAAGGTTCTGGCGCTTCTTACAATTTGCGCACTCGTCGGAATTGCACTCGTCTATCCCTTATGGTATTTTGCAACTAAACTTCCGCAGACTTACACTCTCTGCGTTACAGCAATCGCCTGCCTTTTATTTTTAATCTGGCTTATTTTAAAAATCCGCTCTGCAGGAATTAAGAATTCCCTGATTTTTTTTACAAAATTCCTGATAATCGCATCTACAGTTTTAGGCTTTGTTTTTCTAGTCTTTGCAGGCAAAAGGCTTTTTACAATCTTTGAAATTATCCTTGCCTTTTTTCTTTACGGCTTTGTTTCGTTCATATTTAAGCCTTCGCAAAAAACAAAAGACTTTCTAGAAAATGATTCTCTCTAAAAAAATCAAAAAATTCTTTTTTTTACCGGCTCTGTCCTTTTTTTTGAATTTTTACGCTTTTTCAAACAAAGAACAGTCTTCAACTAAGATATTTGAAATCAATTCTGAAAAACTTCCGTTTATAAAAGTTCCGGACAGTTCAAAAGATTTGATTTTCAAGCAATTTTTAGAGGAAGCGGCCTTTAACTCAAAATATTCACTTTCTGCAAAAAATTCCTCTCAAAAACAAATTCTCAGTTTTTATAAAATCCTCGTACCACAAAACATGGATTTTATCTGGCTTTCTTCAAGGCTCAGCCCGGTTTACAAAGACACACTCGCAACTTTAAACAGGTTTTCTTCGGCAGATTCAAAAATTTCCGGAAAAATAATACTTGCTTCCACATTTAACGGAATTTTTATTCCTGAAAATCCCGGCTCAGCCTGGGAACAGCTTCTTTTCAAAAAATATATGACCGAGGAAAAAATCAAAAGCGCAAAAATTTTTAAGATTGACGGAAACCTTTTCTATTTTTTAAAAAATGAAAGGTTCGATCCGACGACAGCGCTTTTTTTTCTGGATACAAAACTTGTAAGTCCGCTTTCAACAAATATTTTAACGAGCAGTTTTGGTTACCGTGTAAGCCCGATTTCTGGAAAATGGAAATTTCATTCGGGAATAGATCTTGCGGCTCCATTAAAAAGCAGCGTTTTTGCCTGTTGCAGCGGAGAGGTCAGCCAGAGCGGATTTAACCCAACTTATGGAAACTTCGTTATTTTGCAGCATTACAACAATTTAACAAGCGTGTATGCCCATCTTTCAGAAATTCTTGTAAAAAAAGGTCAAAAAGTCAAAGCTGGCGAACTCATAGCAAAATCAGGTTCGACAGGCGCAAGCACAGGGCCTCA
>NZ_DBJD01000091.1:67978-83962 GCF_002297065.1 Treponema sp. UBA785
TTTTAGATTTTTTTTAGATTTTTCGTTGATTTTGCATTATGATTTATATACATAAAAAATAGTATACTGTAAAATATTTATAGTTATAAAATAAATGTTATTTTTTATTTTGGAAAGATTTATGAAGAACTGCAAAAAGCCACGCAAAAAAATTCTATTTTCTCTGTTGCTGATTACGGCAAATTTTTTTGCGCTCTATGCAGAAAATTTTCGCGTTGCAAAAACACATGTAATCTTAATTCCTCAGAATTACGGAGAAGTTTCTGCCAATCTTGGAATTTTTGACGCGCTTGCAATAAAGCTTCCAGAAGACAAAACATTTGTTACAGGGCTTGAACTTACAATGAAAGTTCCGCAAATAATGACAACTTGGCGGGACAGTGTTGCATATACTTTTTATGACGGACTTTCTCCGCTTCCAACAGAAAAGACGATCGATTATACAGGAAGCAGAACAAGCATATCAACAATTTCTGGAAAAATCGTCAACACGATTTATATTCCGCTAAACGAAAAATTCAGCATCAAAAATAATCCTTATGCAAAAATTCTTGAAGAAAAAATTTCTGCAAAAAACGGAATAATTTTTCTACGCTATATGCTTGCAATGAAAGGCGCCCCCGAAGAACTCGAAAATGCGCAAATTCAGATTACAGCAAAACCTGTTTTGAGCAGCGAAGGATATTTCAGTCTTGAAGTTTCAAAACCGGAGGGAAAAAACGAAAACTTCAGCATTTACATTGACGACACCTTTATTCCGTCAATTCCCAAAAAAATGCTTTTAAAAGAAGGCGAACATCACCTACGCGTAACTGGAGAAACTTTCAGAAACGAAGTCCGCACTTTTATTGTCGAACAGGCAAAAATCACTTCGTTAAAGGTTGCTCTTCGAGGAATTGAGCCTGAAGTAAAAATTCTCTCACCAGAAAACGCTTCGATTTATTTTGACGGTGAAGAGCTCGCCTCTCCAAAAGAGCCTTTTGCCGTTACACAGGGACCACACACTGTAAAATTTGCAATCGGCGACTACGAAATTACAAAAACTTTTGATGCAATAAACGGCCGCTCGTACTCTGTAAACCTGAATATTGACGCTTCTGTAACCGAAGAAGAATAAAAATGTTTTAAAATTTCTTATTTTCATCACAAAAAATCAAAAACAACTAAAGATTTTTAAATAAACTGACGATATATATATTGTCGGGCATCAATTATCCCCTCCCACCCATTGAGCCCGACTGCCTGATGGGCATGGACCGGCTATCTAAAGCCGGTCTTTTTTTTGTTTTTATAAATTCAAAGCAATCAAATCCATTACATTGACTAAAGGGTCGTAATTTCTTATTCTATAAGAATATGAAAATTAAAAAGTCAACATACGTGTTTGTCTGCGGTCTTTTTTTCTGCGCCATTTTTTTTGGAGCAGGACTTGGACTTGCTCTGAGCAATACAAAATTTATAAAAGATAATGAGCAGTTCACAGAATTCTCAACTTCGCTTCCGACAAAACTTTTAGACATAAATGGTGAACTTATAACTGAACTCGCTTCAGAGGAAAAACGAGAAATAATCAGCATAAGAGATTTGCCGCAGTGCATGCTCGATGCCCTTATAACGCGCGAAGACAGGCTTTTTTACAGCCACCATGGATATTCTGTAAAAGCTCTCTTTCGCGCAGTTTTCGGAAAACTCACAGGCATGTCGCTTGGAGGCGGTTCTACCTTAACCCAGCAGATTGCAGGAACTCTTTTTTGCGACAGAACAGATATGTCTATACGCCGAAAATTAAAGGAATTGTGGTGGGCAATTCAAATGGAAAGGCGCTACACTAAAGACGAAATCCTAGAGCTCTATCTGAATAAAATTTATTTTGGCGGCGGAACGTACGGCGTAAGCGCTGCGTCAAAATACTATTTCGGTCATGATGCAACGGAAATTACTCCGGCAGAAGCAGCAATTCTCGTAATTCAACTTTCCAACCCAGCATTTTACAATCCATTTGAATATCCAAACCGCGCAATGGATCGTCAGAAAGATGTTTTGAGCACAATGGTCAGCGCAGGATATATTTCAAAAGAGCAGGCGGATGAAAGTTTTGACGACTACTGGGCAAATTTTGACTACACAAGAACTGCTACGGCGGCTGTATTCAACCACGATGACAACGCTCCGTGGTTTTCTGAATATGTAAGGCGCGAGCTTGGAAACCTAATTTACGGAACTGAAGACATTTATTCTTCTGGATTTACAGTAAACACGACTCTCAACCTAAAAAATCAGGCAGTTGCGCAAGATGTAATGGACAGATATATCCGCTATGCAAACCGCACTTACCAACGCTCAACTGGAGAACGGACAAACCAGGCTTTTTCTGTTTATACACCAATGACAGAACTGCTCGCCCTTACTTTTAATCTAAATAGCCTAAAAGTAAGCGAACAACGCAATGAAGCCATTTCAAAGGCAACTTATACAAGCCAGATAAATCCTGTCATGGACGTTATGTCTCTCATGTTTGGAGTCGACTCTCTAAAACTCGGAATCGTAAACAAGGCCAATCAGCAGGCAAAAGTTAAAGTAAGCAAAACTACAATCGAAGGTACGATGATTGCCCTCGAAAACGACACAGGCTATATTACGTCACTTGTCGGAGGAAGCAAATTCGACAGCGAAAACCAGTTTATCCGTGCCGTGCAGGCAAAACTCCAGCCGGGGTCTGCCTTTAAACCGCTTTATTATTCCGCCGCAATCGACAGCAGAAAATTTACTCCTACCTCGATAATTTCAGATACGCCGGTCGTATTCCACACGGCTGACGGAAAACCATATATTCCTCAAAACTTCCGTGGCGAATGGAAGGGCGATGTTGAACTTTGGTATGCGCTCGCCCACTCTATGAACGTTCCTTCGCTCAAAGTTCTTGACGGAATCGGCTTTGAAGCCGGAATCAACCGTTCAATCGCACTTTTGGGAATTCCTAAAGAAGAAGTTCCATACCGCGGTTTTGTCCCAGGCTATCCGATTGGACTTGGAGTATGTTCTGTAAGACCTGTTGAACTTGCCAGAGCGTATTCTGTATTTGCAAGCGGCGGAAAAGAAGTGACTCCAATTGCAATACGTTCGGTGGAAGACAAAAATGGAAACGTTATTCTAAATCCCGAAAAAGAACTTCGCACTGCATTGCAGGCAAAAGGGGCGGCAGCACAAGTAATTTCACCACAGACAGCTTTTGTCATGACGGAATTACTACAGAATACAGTACGTTCTGGAACTCTTGCGGGTCCTTCTTCAAACGGAGACAAACTCCGTTACAAAGATTCAAACGGACACTTATACAAAATTCCTGCCGCAGGAAAAACAGGTACAACGCAAAACTGGGCAGATGCATGGGCTGTCGGCTTTACGCCATATTACACTTCTGTATTTTGGTTTGGATTCGACAAACCTGGTCAGTCGCTGGGACTTCAACTCACAGGTTCAACTCTTTCTGGCTACGCTTGGGCTGATTATATGAAAAAAATTCACAACGGTCTTCCTATGAAAGACTTTTCAAAACCGGCAACCGGCGTAATAGAAGCAACAGTCTGCTCTGTAAGCGGCGGAATTCTCACTCCAGAATGTGGCGATCACAAAGTTACAGCATGGTATCTTGAAGGGACACAGCCAACTCAAGTCTGCTCAGTTCACTCAACGGCAAATTCAAGCCGTGCAATCGGAATTTACCGTTTGGAAAAAGAGCTTTACAAGGCAGGTTTTGCAAGCGAGCTCATAATTCGCGACAATTCTACTCTTTCATTCAACCTCAACAAACCACTTCAAGACGGAGATTTCGGCGTATTTGACACAAAACTCAGTCCGACAGACGCTCAGGAACTTGACGAAAATGGAGCAGCGCCAAATTACAACTATCTCATGGACTAAAAAACTTTCAAAAAATTTTAGTACATGAAAACTACATTAAAACAAAAAAAATCCGGTCTTAGACAAAAATGTTCTAAAACCGGATTTTTTATACAAAATACTTCAAAAAGTTCTATATTAGCCCTAACTTCGAATTTTATAGTTCAATGTCATTATCGGGCTTCACTCCTTGTCACCATCAGGCTTTTCTCCTCCAACTTGTCATTATCAGGCTTGACCAGATAATCTATTGAAATCTTTCAATAGATTTCTGACCGAGTTTACTGCATAAACATTGCAGTGCCGCTACACAGAATGACACATAAATGATTATTTTTTTCAAAATTCGACATTCAGGATATTTAATTAAATACAATCCGACAGAACTTTTTCTTTCCTGCACGAAGCACAAGTTCTCCGTCAGAATCCAAATCTTTTAAAGTTACAGTGTATTTTACATCAGAAATTACTTTTCCGTTAATGGCGGCGCCATTCTGCTGAACAAGACGACGCGCGTCTCCGTTCGATGCGGTAAGTTTTGTCGTAGTAAAAAGATTTAGAAGTCCAAGGCCATTTCCCAAATCCGCCTTCAAAAGTTCAACTGTCGGCATATGAGACTTGTCTCCTTCTCCGCTAAAAGCAGCCTTTGCGCCTGCAAGAGCCTTGTCCGCCTCCTCCTTTCCGTGAATAAGAGAAGTAACCTCATAAGCAAGCCGCTCCTTAGCCTCGTTGATGTTGCCTGAACAGATACTGGAAATTTCATCAAGAGAAAGGAATGTAAACAATTTAAAGAATTTTTCAACATCCGGATCAGCAACATTGCGCCAGTACTGGAAAAAGTCAAAAACAGGAGTAAGAGAAGGATCGAGAAAAATTGCGCCTTTTTCTGTCTTGCCCATTTTTTTACCGTCAGAACGGGTAATCAACGGGAATGTAAGGCCATAAGCCTGATGCTGGGCATTGAGCTCTGTAGTTCCACCAAGTTTACGGCGAATCAAATCAACGCCGGCAGTAATATTTCCCCACTGATCATCGCCGCCAATCTGCAAAACAACATTGTGTCTCTGATGCAAGCAGTAAAAGTCGTATGCCTGCAAAAGCTGATAGTTAAATTCAATAAAAGAAAGTCCGCGCTCAAGACGCTGCTTGTAAGCTTCAAAAGTAAGCATTTTATTTACAGAAAAACAAGAGCCAATATCGCGCAAAAAATCAATGTAGTTCAAATCAGCAAGCCAGTTTTTGTTATTTTCGCTGAGAGCTGTTTTTCCATCAAAACCAATAAATCTGTCAAGCTGAGCCTTAATATGCTCAACATTCGAATCAATCTGCTCATAAGAAATCATCTTACGCATTTCTGTTTTGCCGGATGGATCACCGATTCTTGCTGTTCCGCCGCCAATAAGGGCAATTCCGTTGTGCCCAGCAGCGCGCAAATGTCTTAAGGCAAAAAAAGGAACCATATGTCCAATATGCAAAGAAGGCCCGGTCGGATCACAGCCAACATAAAAAGTAACCGGTCCTTTATCCATCAAATCAGAAAGTCCCTTCTCGTCCGTACACTGAGCAAAAAAACCACGTTCTTTTAAGGTTTCAAGCGCTTTATTCATTTCATATCTCCCAAATTTCAGAAAATTTTACCGGGCGGCTTTTTGCATTTGCAAAAACCGGGTCTTGCGTGGTTTTATTCCAAAATAAATTTTGGAACGGCTTCGCCGCCACTCCAGCCCCTGCCGCGTTAAATCAATCGAAAAAAATAAATTCAATCTTTAAAATCATAAATTTTCCTGAAAAAATCCTGCAAGCTAAGAGGATTTAACTCTCTTTTTTTCATTTCTTTATTTTAATAAAAAAATTATCTCTATTCAATCAGAGCATTTTTTGAGATAATATTCTGTCATGCTAAGTTACATCCACGCTTTTCATGCCGGAAATTACGGCGATATTTTAAAACACGCAGTTTTTGCCTTTACGCTCCAGCATCTTCTCAAAAAAGAAAAACCATTCTGCGTAATTGACACACATTCTGGCTCAGGAAAATACGCCTTGGACGACGAACGCCTTTTAAAAACCTGCGAAGCCCAGTGCGGAATTCAAAAACTTTTAAAGGCGCCATATTCCGACTTAAAAAAAATTTTCGGAAAAGATTTTCTTTCAATTCTCGAACTGTACGTAAAAAAAGGACTTTATCCCGGAAGCCCGGAAATTGCGCGGACTTTTCTTCGCGAAAGAGACCAGTTGATTTTAAACGAGCTTCATCCAAAGGTTTTTGAAGAACTAAAGCTTAACATAAAAAGTCCAGCTTTAACTCAAAACGCAAAACAAAATTCTCCTTCAATCATTTTAAACCAGAAAGACGCAAAAATTATGCTCAATGCAAATATTCCTCCAAAAATTAAGCGAGGATGTGTAATAATCGACCCAAGCTACGAAGACGCAGATGATTATGAGCAGACGGCTCAAATGTTTGTTTCTGCTTACAAAAAATGGCCAACTGGAACTTACTTAATCTGGTATCCTCTTCTTTCCCACCGCCAGCTCGAAATTGAATATCTAAAGCAAAATGTAATCGCCACCGTTGAAAAAACAAACAATACAGAAGACAAAAAAGCCGTCTTTTACGAAATCATCATCAAAAAAGAAGAAGAAATGACCGGCCTTGCAAAAATGTACGGAAGCGGAATGCTCGTCATAAATCCGCCTTATGGACTAAACGAAAAAATGGAAGAATCAATTCCTCTTATCGAAAAAGCTCTTCGCTAGTTTTACAAAAAAAACAAAAAACTCAAGAAAATAAAAATTCTTGTTAAAAAACTGCAATTTTTCAAATAAATTTTCCTGAATCTGTCGTTTTTTTGAAATTTAAAAATAATTGTTTGACGGCTCAAAAATTCGGCTTTAGACTGAGTATGTACGAAGCAGGTCTAAAAAATCGACATTTGTAATTTTTTAGAGGCTTTAAAATTTTATACTGCAAGTTACAAAAAGGAGGTTTTTTGTGAAAAAAGCATTAGTAACAGTTTCGGCGCTCGTAATGACTGCCGCAGGATTTATGGGATGCCAGAAGAACGGAAATTCTTCTGTAGTATTAAACAAAGACAAACCGCTTGTATTCTTTAACAGACAGCCATCGGACCCAACGACAGGCCAGATTGAAAAAGATACTATGAACTGGAACAGCAAAACTTATTACGTTGGCTTTGACGCAGCAGGCGGCGGTGCAGTTCAGGGAAAACTTATCACGGATTGGCTTGCAAACCAGGACGCTTCTAAAATTGACCGCAATGGCGATGGAACAATCGGATATGTTCTTTGCGTAGGTGATGTAGGTCACAATGACTCAAAAGCAAGAACTGAAGGAATTCGAAAAGCACTTGGAACTTGGAACGGAACAACAGATCCGACAGATTCAAAAATTGGCTCTGTAAAAATTGGCGGAAAAACACTCAAAGTAGTAGAACTTGAAGGAAAAGCTATGACTGGAACTGACGGTTCAACCTGGAATGCAAATGCCGCTACAGATGCAATGGGCGGCTGGGCAACAAAATACGGCACACAGCTTGATATGGTTGTTTCAAACAACGATGGAATGGCAATGGGCTGTCTCCAAGCTTCTAACTACCCTGCAGGAGTTCCAATTTTCGGATACGATGCAAACGCAGATGCAATCGAAGCTATCGGTGCTGGAAAACTTACAGGAACTGTTTCTCAGAACGTAGACGCACAGGCTACAGCAACATTGCAGGTTATCAGAAACCTTCTCAATGGTCTTGAAGGCGAAGATGTTTACAAGAAAGGCATTTTTGAAGCAGACAGCAACGGAAATAAAATTTCAGCAGAAATCACTTATGTTCCAGAAACAAAGGCTGTACTTGCACTGAACGCAGGTGTTAATGCAGACAACTGGAAACAGTACACAGCAGGAAACAGAGATAAGGGGATAAAACAGACTAATGCCGCAAAGAAAAAAGTTCTTCTTACAATCTACAATGCGGCAGACAACTTTCTGTCTTCTTCTTACCTTCCTGCATTAAACTACTATGCTCCACTTTTAAACCTTGACCTTACAGTAGTTCAGGGTGACGGTCAGAACGAAGCTTCTTGTCTTGACAAGTTTACAAACCTCAACAGTTTTGATGCTTATGCAATCAATATGGTAAAAACAAACTCAGGACGCGACTATACGGATAAACTTAAATACTAATTATCAAAAGTTTGCCAGGAAACTGTCCAAAAAGTTCTATATAAAAAAAGCGGCGGTTGAATCTGCTAAAAATCAATTTGATATTTTGTCAAAGTTCAAGAGCCGCATATAAAACAAAAATGGACAGTTTCTTTTCAAAGTCTCGTTTTTTTTACGAGCAGTTTTTCAAATTCCTTTTTAGGGAGACATCTAAATGAATGATAATCTGCTTGAAATTAAAAATCTTTCAAAATCATTTGGGAAAAACAAGGTTCTTAGCGGAATCAACATTACGCTCAAAAAAGGCACAGTTTTAGGCCTTATGGGCGAAAATGGCGCTGGAAAATCTACAATGATGAAATGCCTTTTTGGCATATACGAACAAGACGAAGGTCAATTTTTTTTAGACGGAAAACCTATCGATTTTACAAGTCCAAAAGAAGCCCTCGAAAACGGAGTCTCGATGGTTCATCAGGAATTAAACCAGTGTCTTGATAGAACTGTAATGGACAATCTCTTTTTAGGAAGGTATCCAAAAAAATTCGGAGTAATAGATGAAAAACGGATGTTCCGGGAGTCAAGCCGTCTTTTCAGTTCTTTAAAAATGAACGTAAACCCGAATGTAATTATGAGAACAATGTCTGTTTCTCAGCGGCAGATGGTAGAAATTGCAAAAGCTGTATCTTACAATGCAAAAATTATCGTTCTTGACGAACCAACATCTTCGCTTACAGAACCAGAAATAAATAAATTATTTGCAATCGTTCGCGATTTAAAGTCAAAAGGGGTTTCTTTTGTTTATATTTCGCACAAAATGGACGAAATTTTCCAGATTTGTGATGAAGTTTCAGTTTTGCGCGACGGAAATATGGTTTATCAAAAAACAACGCTCGACGCAAAGATGGACGAGCTGATTTCTGCAATGGTCGGCCGTTCGCTGGACAAACGATTTCCGGACGTTGACAATACTCCAGGAGAAGACTATCTGGAAATTAAGAATCTTTCGACAAAATATTCACCGCAACTCGAAGATATTTCGTTTACGGTTAAAAAAGGTGAAATTTTTGGTCTTTACGGACTTGTCGGCGCAGGAAGAAGCGAACTTTTAGAATCAATCTTTGGTATAAGAACAATTTCGAAAGGTGAAATTATCTTGAACGGCCGTTCTGTCCGTTTTTCGAGCCCAAAAGACGCAATGGCCTACAATTTTGCAATGGTTACAGAAGAACGGAAACTCAACGGAATGTTCGGAAAAGACACAATCGAATTTAACACCTGCATAACAAACCTTGAGCAGTACAAAAAATTCGGGCTTTTGTCTTCAAGAAAAATGCGCGATGCCGCAAACCGTGAAATAAAAAAAATGCACACAAAATGCGTTTCAGCAGATGAACTCATTACTTCTCTTTCTGGTGGAAACCAGCAAAAAGTAATTATAGGAAAATGGCTTGAACGGGAACCAGACATTCTTCTGCTCGACGAGCCGACTCGCGGTATTGACGTTGGAGCAAAATACGAAATTTATCAGTTGATAATCAAAATGGCAAAAGAAGGAAAGACAATTATTGTAGTTTCCAGCGAAATGCCTGAAATTTTAGGAATTACAAATAGAATTGCTGTAATGTCAAACCACAGGCTTGCAGGAATCGTAAACACAAAAGAAACGGATCAGGAAGCGCTTTTAAGGCTTTCGGATAAATATCTATAAAAAAGCGTTAGCGCTGGCAGGAGTAAGCCATAGGCTTATTGCGAAGTGGAGCATAGCGAAACGAAGCAATGGAGCGAAAGCGGAACTCCGAACATAGCGACCCGAACTAAAGCGAGGGGAACGCCCGACTAAAAGATTTTTTAGGGAGAAAATTATGGCAGAATTTGTTACACTTCAAGAAAATCCAAAAATTAAAGAGTATCAGGAAAAACTCCACGGCTTGCGCTCAGACGGTGTAAATAAAATTGCAGAGATAAAGCAGGCTATTGCAAAAGTCAAAAAAAATCCGATGATTGAATACGACAATAAGCCTCAAATTTTGTCTGACTACAAAAAACAGCTTGAAGAGGCTAAAGCTGTCGCAAAGAAAAACGAAGCGCAGGACAAAATTCTTACAAAAGAAGCTGTCGCCTACGCAAATTTGGCTGCAAAAGACTACATAAAAACAGTAGATGCAACCGAAAATGAAAAAATAAAAATTGAAAAAGCAAATTTTGACCAGAAAATTCGAAAAATAAAGGCAGAAGGAAAAGCCCGAATTGAAAACGCAAAGTCGCCGTCAGAAAAGGAAACCGCACGATACGAACTCAAAACTTCGCTTTTTGACGAAAAAAATAGAAGCCAGACGATAATTGAGCGTTGCCGCGATGCGAAAAAACAGGCTTTTACGGATCACGTTACAATTAACCGTGGACTGCGCAACGAAAAATCAAGTTTTATTGAAGATGCTCAGCTCGGCTTTATAAACTACAAAAACAGTTTTAAACTTTCAAAATTCTTTTTGGACAATGGACTTTACATTGCAATTGCAATTTTCTTTGTTGTCTGTATTATAATTGCCCCTGCAATCGGAGCAGGAAACCTTTTGACTTTGCCAAATATCTTTACGATTCTTGAGCAGTCTTCGACAAGAATGTTCTATGCTCTCGGAGTTGCCGGTTTGATTTTGCTTGCTGGTACAGACTTGAGCGTCGGACGAATGGTTGCTATGGGTTCTGTTGTAACTGGACTTATTCTGCATCCAGGAACGAACATCGTAAAATTCTTTAACATGGGGCCATGGAACTTTACAGCGCTTCCGATGGGGGTCCGCCTTATTTTTGCTTTATTGCTTTCTATTCTGCTTTGTACGGCATTCTGCGCATTTGCAGGTGTATTTACGGCAAAACTAAAAATTCATCCGTTTATCTCTACACTAGCCTCTCAACTTATAATTTACGGACTTTTGTTCTTCGGAACAACTGGAACTCCGGTCGGTTCAATCGACTCTTCTGTAAAAGATTTAATCGGCGGCCGTTGGGTTTTGGGAATTATAAACGGTGAGCTTGTTACTTTCCCTAAACTGATTATTCCTGCAATAATTGCAATTATAGCTGCATGGTTTATCTGGAACAAAACAACTTTTGGAAAAAACATGTACGCAGTAGGAGGAAACTCGGAAGCGGCAAGTGTTTCTGGAATTTCGGTTTTCTGGGTTACAATGGGCGTATTCATTATGGCAGGGATTTTCTACGGTTGCGGAGCATTTTTGGAAGCATTCCGTGCAAACGCAAGCGCGGGAACTGGCCAGGGCTACGAAATGGACGCGATTGCAGCCTGCGTAGTCGGTGGAATTTCGTTTAACGGCGGCATAGGAAAAATTGGAGGGGCCGCAATCGGTGTTGTAATCTTTACAAGCCTTACCTACTGCCTTACGTTCCTTCATATCGACACAAACCTTCAGTTTGTATTTAAGGGATTAATAATCATTGCGGCAGTTGCGCTTGATTCAATTAAATACTTGAAGCGCAAGTAATTAAATCTAAGAAAATTTTGTAAACTTTTATAAATGAAACTAAAAAGCGGTTTGATTTTTAAACCGCTTTTTTTTATTGCTCTGTGTAATTTTTTTATTCAAAATCATAAAAATTCAAATTGAAATTTTATGTTAAATTAAAATTTTGTGTTATAATAAATTTTGGATATACATATTTTATTTGGCGCAATTATTTATGGAAGAAAACAAAATTTTAACCTTTATTCTGCACAAAAAAGCAATTTTTATTTCGATTATTTTTACGTTTATAAGCATTTGCGGTCTTTTAGGCTCATCAGTAATCATCGTATTTGAAAATAAAATTTCCCATTTTTTTACGCAGGAAGTTCAAATCGAAAAAGAAAACCGCATTTTTCGCACAGAAAATCCTGTAAAACAGCCGGAATGTACAATCAACATGAACATTCCATTGAGAAGCGATGGACTTCTAAACTGCTGGCAACAATCAGACTCAACATGGGGCTCTCAATATGACATCTATATTTACAATAACACAGCAAAAAAAATGCAAAACTGGGTTCTTTCGCTTACAGTTCCAAAAAATGCAAAAATCGATAGCTGCTGGAACGGTTTTTATACGATAAAAAACGGAACTATAAAAATAAAACCTTCAAAAATTGCGCTCAACGACGAAGTTTCTCCTAAAACATTTTGTAAATTAGGATTTGTTTTGTATACAGATGAACTTTTAACAGAAAGCAGTTTTTCGCTGGAAACAAAACTCATTGAACCGCTTTTCTGCAACAAAAAATTCATATCTTTTACAATATCAACAATTCTCGGTCTCATTTTTCTTATATTGACAGTCATAAACTACAAAGTCGTAAAAAAACAGCAACAACAGGCAGAAAAAGAAATCTCAGAAATTCTAAAATTATGCGCCCGATTTATTGATACACGGGACAAATACACACAACAACACTCTCTAAACGTTGCAAAATATTCAAAATTACTTGCAAAAGAACTCGGTTACAGCAAAGCTTTTCAGAAAAATATTTATAACTGCGGAATTTTGCATGATGTCGGAAAAGTTTTTATTTCGCAGTCAATATTATGCAAAAACTCAAAACTGAATGATGAAGAATGGGAAGAAATGAAAAAACATACTATCTATGGAGCAGAAAGCTTGAAAGGCTTTAAAGAAATAGAAAACGTAACTAAGGTTGCACTTTATCATCACGAACGATTCGATGGGAAAGGCTACATGGAAGGCTTAAAAGGAGAAGAAATTCCACTTGAAGCACGAATAGTTTGCGTCGCCGACTCTTTCGACGCAATGGCAACTGACAGAGCCTATAGGCCTCACCTTCCAAAAAACATAATAGTTTCAGAATTAAAAAAAGGTGAAGAAACTCAATTTGACCCAAAAATTGCGCAGGCCATGCTGAACCTCATTTCAACTGGAAAAATAAAAATCTAAACTGCATTAAAATTCAATAAAACAAAAAGCGGCCTGACATTTTTCATCAGACCGTTTTTTGTTTTTAAATTTTCTCCTGAAAAAACTGCTCCTTTAGGTTTTTAAGTTTTTAACCTTCAAAATTACTTAAAAATAAGCTCTTTTCCATCAGAAGAAACATTTATCACGCTGCCTTCGCCAAACTTTCCTTCCAGAAGCTCTTTTGAAAGAGGGTTTTCAACCCAGGTCTGCACGGCTCTTTTTATTGGGCGGGCACCAAAGGCTGGATCATAACCTTTTTCTGCAATAAAGTTCACAGCAGAATCATCAAACTTAATCGAAATTCTTCTGTCTTCAAGACGCTTTGTAACCCTTTCAAGCTGAATTTTTACGATTCCGCCAATGCAACTTCTGTCAAGACGGTTGAACATTACGATTTCATCAATACGGTTCAAAAATTCTGGTCTAAATGTTGATTTTAACAGTGAATCAATTTCGCCTTTAAGTTTTGAACTATCCGTTTCGTTATTTTCTCCAGCCTCAAGAATCAAATTGCTTCCGAGGTTTGAAGTCATAATGATTATCGTATTTTTAAAATCTACTACTCGTCCCTGTCCATCTGTAAGCCGCCCATCATCAAGAACCTGAAGAAGAACGTTAAAAACATCTGGATGAGCTTTTTCGACTTCATCAAACAAAATTACGCTGTACGGCCGACGACGAACTGCTTCTGTCAACTGTCCGCCTTCATCGTAACCTACATATCCTGGAGGTGCGCCGATAAGACGGCTCACACTGAATTTTTCCATATACTCGGACATATCAATTCGGGTAAGGGCTTTTTCATCGTTGAACAAAAAATCAGCCAAAGTTTTTGCAAGTTCAGTCTTACCTACACCTGTCGGACCAATAAACATAAAACTGCCAAGCGGTCTGTTTGGATCGTTAAGCCCAGCCTTGTTTCGTCTGATTGCGTCGCTTACAACTTTTACAGCTTCGTTCTGACCAATAACGCGTTTATGCAAAACATTTTCGAGCTGAACATATTTTTGCTTTTCACTCGTCATCATCTTGCTTACAGGAATTCCTGTCCAAACACTTACAACTGAGGCAATATCTTCTTCCGTAACTTCCTGCCGCAAAAGAGATTCATCAGCGGAATTCACTCTTTTTTCGTCCGCAGCCTGACTTTCTGCCAGTTGTTTTTGCAGCTCAGGAATTATCGAATATTTGTATTCAGCAGCCTTTGCAAGATTTCCTTCTCGTGTAAACTTTTCCTCTTCAAACCGGGCATTCTCAAGTTTTTCCTTAAGGTTGCGCGATTTATCAATCTGGGCTTTTTCGTTCTGCCATTCCAGTTTCATAGAATCGCGTTTGTTCGTAACATCCGCAAGTTCCTTTTCAAGTTTTTCAAGACGTTCAAGGCTCGCCTTGTCATCTTCCTTGGAGAGCGACTGTTTTTCAATCTGCAACTGCAAAATTTTTCGCTCAAGCTGATCAAGAGCCGTCGGTTCGCTTTCGATTTCCATTTTTAAACGGCTTGCAGCCTCGTCAACAAGGTCAATTGCCTTGTCTGGCAAAAATCTGTTTGTTATATAACGGTTAGAGAGTTCTGCAGCAGCAACAAGAGCTTCATCATTGATTTTAACACCATGATGAATTTCATACTTATCTCTCAAACCGCGCAAAATTGCAATCGTATCTTCAACAGTCGGCTCAGCGCAATAAACCTGCTGAAACCTTCTTTCAAGCGCGCTATCTTTTTCAATGTATTTGCGATACTCGTTCAAAGTAGTAGCACCGATTACATGAAGCTCTCCACGGGCAAGTGCCGGTTTAAGAAGATTAGAAGCATCCATACTACCTTCGCTCGCGCCGGCGCCGACTATAGTATGAAGTTCATCGATAAACATTATTATCTGTCCTTCGCTCTTTGAAACTTCAGTAATTACAGCTTTAAGCCTTTCTTCAAACTCACCTCGAAATTTTGCACCGGCAACAAGGCTTCCCATATCGAGGCTCAAAAGACGCTTGTTTTTCAAACTTTCAGGAACATCGCCACTTGCAATACGACGCGCAAGACCTTCGACAATTGCTGTTTTTCCGACACCAGGTTCACCAATCAAAACAGGATTATTCTTAGTCCGTCGTATCAAAACCTGCATTACACGGCGAATTTCCTCATCGCGTCCAATAACAGGATCAATTTTGTCCTGTCTGGCACGAGCCGTCAAATCCGTGCAGTATTTCTCAAGCGACTGCATTTTGCTTTCCGGATCCTGGCTGTCAACAGTCTGATTTCCACGAACCGCCTTTAAGCTTTCAAGAATCGCTTCCCGAGTAACTCCATATTTACGCAAAAGTTCCCCAGTCCGGTCTTCACTTTCGCTCATAGCAAGCAAAATATGCTCAACCGAAAGATACTGATCTTTAAGAGAAGTCATTTCCTTTTCTGCCTTCGCAAGAACTTTCTGCGCTGCAGAAGAAAGACTAATCTGAACATTTCCAGTAACCTTCGGATACGAACTCAAAAGATTTTTCGCCGCACTGTCCAAATCTCCAGCACTAACCCCTATTCTTTCGACAATCGGTTTAACAAGCCCATCTTTTTGCTCAAGAAGCGCAATTAAAAGATGTTCAAGCCCGATTTCCGCATGATCATTTTGCTGAGCAAGGGCGCTGGCTTCCTGGAGAGCGTCCTGTGCTTTTAATGTAAACTGATCAAAATTCATTTTTCGCCTCCAAAATTTTTTATTTACATCTCTAAAAACTTTTTAAGAGAATTTTTTTGTTCTTATAATTTCAAGATACTCAAAAAATAAAAAAAAGGCAAATAAAAGCAGCACAACTGCTGCAAAAAAATCATTTTCTATTCATAAAAAACATATCTCAGAATTTCCGGCTATCCGCCCTTCGCTAACGCTCATTGCCGTTCCGGCAACTCCGGGGCTCCTATCCGGGCTATAAGCCCGGTCGTGCGC
>NZ_DBJD01000055.1:0-3799 GCF_002297065.1 Treponema sp. UBA785
CAAATACAGGCGGACAGGCTTCTAAGGCTTCAAACATCGGCGAAGTCTGCCAGTTTGCTGCCGCAGGAAAAGAGATGGGCAAAAAGTCTCTCTCTGAAATTGCAATGAGCTACGGCTACGTTTACGTTGCGCAGATTGCGCTCGGCGCAAACCCGGCTCAGGCTCTCAAGGCAATCAAGGAAGCAGAGGCTTACAACGGACCTTCCCTCATCATCGGATACGCGCCTTGCGAGCTCCACGGTGTAAAGGGCGGAATGAACCACTGCCAGGACGAGATGAAGGCAGCTGTAAAGGCCGGCTACTGGAACCTGTTCAGCTTCAACCCGGCTCTCAAGGCAGAAGGAAAGAATCCGTTCACGCTCACTTCAAAAGAGGGCGACGGAACTTACCAGAGCTTCCTTAACAACGAGACACGCTACTCTTCACTTACACGCAAGTTCCCAGAACGCGCGAAAGTTCTGTTCAACAGAAACGAAGAGGCTGCAAAGGCAAGATTTGTTCACTTGCAGAAACTTATCGAGCTGTATAAATAAGATAAGCTAAAAAACTACGGCGGCTGAACTTGCATAAACGCAAAAAGCCGCCGTAAAACAGAACGCCCGCCGGACTTGGCAAAACCAAGCCAGGCGGGCGTTTTTTATGCGCATAGGTTATTTTTTTTGTTATTCGCTTCCTCAGATAAGTTTAGAATTCACAAAATATGTGTTAAAATTATCTACAAATAAAAAATGTCCCGCAATCTTTTTTCTGGAGAAAAAATGTCAGTTCTTTCATTTAAAGCATATTGCATAGAACTACGCCGAATATAAAAATATTCCGTCATCTAAGGTTTTTAAGGATTTTGAAAAAACAAGGCTTCTGAACCATCTTGAAAGTGACTATGAAGATTTGCACGGAATGGGAAAAACATATCTGATGGATTATTTTGACAAGTGGCTTTCAAGCGGCGCGGAAAATCATCTGTGAATGAGGCGGTGAAAAATGTCAGACACACATCATCTTGTAAAGACGATTCTGATTCCTCAGATTGCAGAGCTTCTTATGAAAAACAAGAATATGACAGAAAACGAAGCCCTGCGGATGATTTACAATTCCCCGGTGGCAGAATTGCTTGAAGACGACTCAATGGGGCTGTACGGTCAAAGCGCATTGTATTTGTACAGCCTGATTGAAAACAGTTTTCTTGCCTAATCCCTCTAAATCCTCGGCACGCCGCCGAAGTTTCCCTCAAGATAGTTCTCGTCCATCACCTTGTCTATGCGCACCTGCTTCTCGTCAAAATTTGAGAGCCTGCTTGAACCGTCGGCCTGAGAGTCGCAGACCCACACCTCGTCGCGGCGCAGGAATTTATGGCTCATCAGCCTTGTCTCATGCGTTGTAACAATAAGCTGCACGTTGCGGTCCTTCACAACCTCAAAGAACGTCTCTATAAATTTAATCGTCAGAAGAGGATGCATGCAGCGGCTTATCTCGTCAATCACGAAAACCTTGTTCTTTGCCGTCATAAGAACGTCCAGAAGCTGGAAAAGCCTGTAAGTTCCGTCGCTCTCGCGCCTCATCTCGTAGTCAACTTTCTCGTCCCCGTACTGATGGACAAATTTCAGGGCGTAATATTTCGCGTTTCCGCTCGCGTCGAGCTTTATTGTGAATATGTTCGCGCGGTTTCTTATTACAGCAGACCAATGGCTTTTCTGACCGCTTATAATGCTGTTTGTCCGCACCATATTCATCTGAAAGTCAAGGTTTGTCTTGTCGATAAAAGAAAGGTTCGCCTTTACCTTGTCCTCGCTCACTTCCTCTTTCTTGATTTCCACAATCCCAGTCCCGAATTTCTTCAGAAGCTCAGCGTAATCCTTTAGCGAGCATGAGTCATCAAGAAGGGCAGTGTCGTTTATCGGCTGGTCAGGATAAATCACCTCAAAGCTTTTTGCGAACCATTCAAAAATCCGCCTTAGAATAACCGCACTGGCGTTCTTCTCGTAGAAAGACTTTGTGTTGTGGTTCATGCAGTAGAGAAAAGGGCTTTCGCCGCCTGAAAAAACATTCGCAAGAACCTTTATCTCCCGGCAGTTTTCAAGTACAGAGCCGAACACAATTCCGGACTCAAGAGACTCTTTCTTAAAGAGATATTTTTTCTCCTCAGACTTTTTAAAATAAAGCCACTCTGAAACAACGAGCTTCTTCTGCATATCGACTTTAAGCCCGTAAGTATACGGAACGTCGTCAACTAGAAAGCAGATTTCAAAAAACGACGGCTTTTCCTTGTTTCCGCTTTTAATGCGGCAGTAAAGCTCGGCGGAATTCTGCACAATATGCCCCGAAAGAATATAGCTTCTAAGAACGTTCATCGCCTTGAAAAAGTTGGACTTGCCCGCGCTGTTCGCTCCGTAAACCGCGGCGAACTTCAGCACGCCGGTCTTCAAGATTGCAGAGCCGCTTTTCGGATAGTAAAGGTGGTCTTTTTTTGTGCGGAGCTTTTTTCCGCCTGCCAAAGAAATGGTCTGTATTGAGTCATAAGACAAGAAATTTCCGCATGAAAATGAAACGAGCATATCAGCCCCCAAACGCAGTTTGCTCTCCGTTTTTCTCGCATTACACGAATAATATTCATATTTTCGGAATAATTCAAGATTTCTTTAATATTTTTTGATATTTTATTCGATTTTTACGAATTTAAATTTGACAAATCGGCTGAGGGCAGTTATATTTTAGACACAGTTAATTCGGTTTTATCGAATTAAAAAACAACAGGAGGCAAACAAATTGATTTTCTAAAAAAGGCTTGTCCGCCTTTAAAAACGGACAGAAAGACAAAAAGAAAAGTTTCGGAGTTTCCAGAAAACATTTCTTTTTTTTGAACAAGACGGGCAAGGCCGGAAGCAAAATCCGGGCCTTTTATAAAAAGATTCAGGACTAAATTATGAATGGAATTGTAAAAAGCCTGAACCGACGAATTTATTCACATACAAGAGGTATAAGATGAATATCAACACATTAAGCACAACAGCAGCTGAACACAAATCAAACGAAGTGCCGTTCGCGCTATATAAAAACACGCTAAACGGCAAAACAGCCGGAAGCTACTATGCGCGCGTCATTAACCAGGGAACCTGCACAACAGAAGACCTGGTCTGCGACATTATCACCGCAGGGCTTAACAAAAGCTACTCAAAGGAAGAGCTTTTGTCTGTCGCAGCCCTTTTAAGAAACGCGAAGCTTGCCAGAATCCTTAGCGGCTGCACCGTTGACGACGGATTCACAAAAAGCAGCCTGAAACTTTCCGGCGTTTTCAAGTCAAAAAACGACACATTCAGCGGCGACCGCCACGCTCTTTCTGTTTCGTGCTGCGTAACGGCGGAGACAAAGGAGCTTGTAAAGGAGATTGTTCCTGTAATCAGGCAGGGAAACAGCATTTCTCCTGAAATCACAGAAGTTCATGACCTTGAAAGCAAAAGCGCGGAATGTCTTACAAAAGGCGGCTTTCTCTGTATAAAAGGAACAAACATCGCAGTCTGTGGCGGGAATGAGGACGTGGGGCTTTACTTTGTGAATACAAAAGACGAGACAAAGAGCGTAAAGCTCGCCGCAGAAAAGCTCGGACGCAACGAGCCAAAGACAGTCTCGTGCGTTGTTCCCAGCGAGCTTGAAAGCGGAAGCTACAGGATAATGATAAAGACGCAGTATACAAGCGGGAAAAATTTTTCAAAAGAAACAAAGACGCATACATTTGAAAAAGAGTTTCAGACAGCCGACTAGTTAACTAGCCCAAACTTCGAATTTTATGATTTTATGTCATTAT
>NZ_DBJD01000083.1:0-1953 GCF_002297065.1 Treponema sp. UBA785
ATCAAAAATTAACAAACTATGCGATGAGCATTTCTCTTTGAAGAGTACAATAAAGACGAGAAAATGGGAAACTAACCCCAAAAATCAACTTTCTTGCTTCAAACTTTGTTATTTTTAGCATACAATAAACCGCATAACAGTTATGACAAAAAAGGATTTTCTTCTTTCGCTTTCAAAAGATGAGCTTGTGAAGCTGATTTTTGATTTTTCAGAAACAAACCGAGAAGCTGGTGATTTTATTCAGAAAAAAATTTTTCAGGCTGAAGCTGCAGGACAGAACAACAAAAATGAAAATCTATCAGAAAATCCTAAAACCAGAAATGCGGAAGTTCCTGCTGCGAATATTTCTGCGGACACCAATGCCATAAACCGATTTAGTTCCCCGGAAGAAAAAATCGCGCTTTTCAAATCGCTTTTTTCCGGTCGGACCGATGTTTTTGCCCTGCGCTGGCACAACGAAAAGTCAAATAAAAGCGGATATTCGCCGGTATGCAAAAATAAATGGATTTCGGGAAAATGCGACTTAAAAAAATATTCGTGCGCCGCCTGCCCTTTTAGGTTTCCTGAAAGCCTGTCTGATTCAAGAATCTACAATCATCTTGCCGGAAAAGATTTACACTGCCGCGACGTGATTGGAATCTATCCGCTTCTTTTGGACAACTGCTGCAATTTTCTTGCGTTCGACTTTGACTCGCACAGCAAAAATTTTGGGGCTGCAGAAAAAATTGACGGTGAACTAGACGGCAACAGCAATTCTGAAAAATGGAAAAGCGATGTTCGCTCAGTCTGCAAAACCTGCAGTGAATATTCAGTTTTTCCTTCCGTTGAAATTTCGCGTTCTGGAAACGGCGCTCATCTGTGGATTTTCTTCAGCGAAAAAATAAAAGCAAAGACGGCAAGACAGTTCGGCAGTTTGATACTTCAGGCGTCAATGCTAAAGAATCATTCGATTTCTTTTGAAAGTTTTGACCGGATGTTTCCGAATCAGGATGAAATTCCAAATGGCGGCTACGGAAATCTTATTGCTCTTCCGCTTCAAGGCCGGGCCGTTAAAGAGAAGCATTCTGTTTTTACCGATGAATCTTTTTTGCCTTATGACGACCAGTGGAAATATTTAAGTTCGGTTCAAAAACTGTCAGAAAAAGAAATAATTGAAATTTCAGAACAGATTCAAAAAAAACTGGGATTTTCAATACCGTACTGCAAAGAAGAAAATCCATTTGAAAATAAAAAAACATCTTCTGATTCACTTAAAAGCAAAGACACAGAAAATGAAGAGTTTAACCCTACAGATTTTCCGCAAAAGGTAAAAATCACCCTTACAAACCGCATTGAAATTCAAAAAGCCGGAATCTCCGAAAAAGCACTGTATATCTTGCGGCAGACGGCGGTTTTTCTGAATCCCGAATACTATAAAAATCTTCGCCTTCATTTGCCGCTGTATAATATTCCAAGGTTCATCGACTGTTCCAAAGAAAACAGAGAATGCCTGCTTTTGCCACGCGGACTTTTGGACGAAACGCTTGAAACCTTAAAATCTGCAAATGCTGGATACGAAATTGCGGACAAAAGAGAAAGCGGAACAAAAATCGACTTGGCTTTTAAGGCTGAACTTTACGATGAACAGAAACTGGCTTTAACCGAAATGCTCAAAAACGACACAGGGATTTTATCTGCAGGAACAGGATTCGGAAAAACAGTCTCCGCGGCAGCCCTTATTGCCAGGCGGAAAACAAACACTCTTATTCTTGTCCAAACCCACGCACTTTTAGAACAATGGAAAAAATCCGTCAAAACTTTTTTAGACTTCGCCCCCGGAACAATCGCTTCAGGAAAGGACAAGTCCACAGGAATCGTCGACATTGCAATAGTAAAATCCCTGACAGAAAACAATTCTGACAGAATAAAGCCGCGAACTCACAAATACGGAATGGTTATAATAGATGAATGTCA
>NZ_DBJD01000083.1:2053-7794 GCF_002297065.1 Treponema sp. UBA785
ACAGCAACTCCAATAAGGCGCGACGGTCATCAGAAAATCATTTTTTATCAATGCGGAAAAATTCTGTTTTCTACAACCTCAAAGCAGATGAACAAAACGCAGAATTTTGACCATTATTTTATTCCCCGATTTTCAAATTTTCATTTTAAGCCCGACTCAAACGCGACAGACAAAAACCGTCCAATCAACAGCTGCTATGCTGAGCTTGTAAAGAACGAGGCACGAAACGAACTGATTGCAGAAGACGTAAAAAACGCTGTAAAAGCCGGACGCACTCCGCTGGTCTTGTCTGACAGAATTGAACACCTCGAAACATTAGAAAATCGCCTTAAAGATGCTGCAAAAAATGTGATTTTGATTACAGGACGAGGAACAACAAAGCAGAAGAAAAATCATCTGGAAAAACTAAATTCAATCCCAAAAGAAGAGAGCCTTATTGTTCTTGCCACGGGAAAATATGCAGGAGAAGGATTTGACCAGCCACGGCTGGACACTTTGATGCTTGTCTTTCCGTTCAGCTGGAAGGGAACTCTTGCGCAATACTGCGGACGGCTCCACAGAAATTTCGCAGGCAAAAGCGAAGTTCAGATTTATGATTATGTGGATTTTAGAATTCCGATCTTTGACAGAATGTATCAGAACAGGCTGAAAGGCT
The DNA here is from genome assembly GCF_002297065.1 of Treponema sp. UBA785. Classification (NCBI taxonomy): domain Bacteria; kingdom Pseudomonadati; phylum Spirochaetota; class Spirochaetia; order Treponematales; family Treponemataceae; genus Treponema; species Treponema sp. UBA785. The sequence goes on from NZ_DBJD01000083.1 coordinate 2,709, forward strand.
ACAGGCAGCTTGGCTATTCTGTAAAAGTGAATGATGAAAAATGCGGCGGTCAACAGGAAAATGCGCGCTCTAAAATATATTCCTTTGCCGAATATAAAACAGATTTTGAAAATGACCTTGCCCACGCAGAAAAATCTGTCACACTGTTTTTGCCGTATCTTACAAAAGCGCAGGTGCAGAATTTTATTCATTTGCTTTCAAAGAATATTTCAAACGGCGCAAGGTTTCTTGTTTTTACAAAACGTGCGGCAAGCGCAGAAACTCAGAAAAACCAGGACGCACTGATTCTTCAGCTGGAAAATGCCGGCGCAAAAGTTGAAAAACGGAACGAGCTTTCCCAAAAAACTGCAATAATAGACGAAAAAATTCTCTGGTACGGAAGCGTGAACTTTTTAAGCGCGCCAAATTTCCACACGTCCAGCCCACAAGAAAACGAAGAATGCACAATCCGCATTTTCAGCGCAGCGGTAGCACAGGAAATAGAAGCGGAGATGGTCGGGAAAAAAGAAGTATGAGTTCTGTTTTTCCTTAGTGCACACTAAGGAAAGTGGTTGACAAATCACTTTGGACAAAAAACTTCGCATTGCCCGTTTTTCGTCCAAATAAATTATTTTATCAGTTGGAGTCTTATTATGTCGGAAATGGAAAATGCAGTATTCGGAAAGCCTAAGTATCGTCAATGTAAAAATTGCGGTCAATCTTTTAAAATCGGAAAAGGAGTTAACAACAAAGGAAAAAGATTTACTCCTGCGGGGATTGTACTTGCAGTCTGCACTCTCGGAACATCTCTTATAAATCCTATGTTTTCTTTTCAGAAATACTGTTCCAGAGAATGCTGGAGGGCAGATACGCAGCAATAACAACTGAAAAAACTGTTTATTCCTTAAACCGCAGAGATATCAATGTCCTTTCATTGTTTTCTCTGCAAGAACTTTATATGATTATCATAATTGTTTTTCAAAAGCTGCCAAAATTTACTCGATGTGTTTCCAAGAGATGAAAGCTTCTCTATTATATTTTTCCCACACATATCCAATCATTCTGTAAAAATCTTCTTTCCAGATTTTATTATTACAGCCTTTTTTATCCGCTGTGTAGTTTGTGCAGGCGAGAAAATGGTTTGAGCCGTCTTTTGATGGCTTTACGATGGCTATTTATGTCCGCTTTTACTATAAATTATTTCTGCGCAATTGTCATTGACTACTGCTGAAGAGTTACATTTGATTTTTTCCCAAACTAAAACAAATCATCCAAAGCAACAACAGAATACTCCGGATTTTTTTCTATCTGTTTTTTCACACCAGAAGTAACTCCGTTTTTTGAAAAAATAATGAACGACTTATTCGGCTGCCTGACACAAAATGCGGAATCCTGCAAGTCTTTTAACTGTTTTTCGCCAAAAGGTTCATCTGTATATTTACATTCGCAGATGACGGCATTTTCATTGTCCGTTGCAAGAATGTCAATTTCTTCCTGCTTCTTTAAAACCGGGTTATTGCCCCACCAGCGTCCAAGATTTTCTGCAAAGAACGACATTTTTCCGTTATAAAACAGTTCTTTCAAATATGTCTCGCATACTGCCTCAAACCTGTAGCCTGCAAAAGCGTTAAGCTTCTCCTTGGTAAGTTCTCTTTCAAAATACAACTCAGGCGAAATCAATCCGTTCAGCATATTCCGATGTTTAAAGATAAACGCAAAATAAAATGCGAAATAATTATCACAAATTGAATACAATGTGTTTCTGCTTTTTTCTTTTTCGCCGCAAGGAACTTCTTTTTTTATGAATCCCAGATTTATCAGGACATTGATATACTTTGCAATTTTAGCCGAATCATCGTCAACCTTGTCCTTGATTGTGTTAAATGTTGAAGCGCCTGCATTTATAGCCAGCATGATGTTCTTATAGAAATAAGTTTCTTTCAGTTCCATCCGAAGAAGAGTTTCAATTTCGTTAAAAAGGTATCCGGTGGTAGAAAGGCAGTGTCTGATTACATTCTCTTTAATCGAAAATTTGTCGTCAAAAAGCGAGAGATAAAGAGGAATGCCGCCCAATATAGAATAAGCCAAAAGCGCATCAGAATTTGAATAATTTGGGAAAAATCCCCTTGCCTCTTTATAAGTAAAAGGAAGAAGCTTCAATTCAGAAGTTTTTCTTCCGTAAAGCGGTTTTGCAGAATCATCGATTATCTCTTCGATTACAGAAACTTCCGAACCGCACAATATGAGAAAGATGTTTTTTGATTTCAGAATTTTATCAATCGCATTTTGCAGACCTGAATCAAAAGCCGGATTTGAATTGTAAAGATAAGTGAACTCATCAATTATCAACACAAGCCGTTCATTTATCTCTGTATTTTTAAGAAAGGAATAAACATCGTTCCAGGTTGAAAATGAGTTCAAAAAATCCCCTGCCTTTAGAACTTTGTTCAACTCTTCGCAAAAATTCTGAACATTGCTTTTTTCGGAAGATTTATCGCCTGTAAAGTAAACAACATTTTTCTGGTGATTTTTTGCAAAATGAGATAAAAGATATGATTTGCCGACTCTGCGCCTGCCATGAAGAATCAGCATTTCAAATTTGCCGGACTTATACAGCGATTCCAGCAAATCAAGTTCCTTTTTCCGCCCGATAAAGATTTCTGCGTTTTTCATATAATTTACCCAAAAGTTATTTACTCTAAAGTAAATTATATTTTATTTCAGATAAAATTCAAGAGTTCAAAACATGGAGCCATTTCTAAAATTCTTCTCAAGAAAAAGGAAAGGTATCTGTATTTTTTGTGGATAAATTATTATATGACTTCCCATGTCGTTTTACCAGTTTTGTAGAATAATTTTTCTCTGCGGACTTTGAATTTTGACAACTGCATCCAAACTCTCACTATATGCAAGCCTCATGCGTTATCATGCTCGTATGAAACAAGACGACAAAATCAGAACTTATTTATTTTTTGGAACTCCTGGAAGCGGAAAAACGAATATTCTGTTCAAATTCCTGCGTCAGAAAATTCTAGAAGAAAAGCGATACGGCAACGGAAAAATGACAGAACCGCCATACGAAGTTCTTTCCTTCAACAGCTTTAATATCTGCGCCAGTGAAATGTGCCGGAAGCTCTGCCGTATAATGAGTATTCCGTGCAAGGCTGAAATCAGCAAATTTCCGAAAGATTACAGCTATAGCCCGAATAAAACTTATTTTGTGGACACAAGCGGAAAACTTGATGGGCAAAAAGCTTTATAAGAGTTCTTTTCAAATGGTTCGTTCGCCACAAAATGTTTTCTGGCGATTCCAGCTGTTATTGACCTCCAGATTTTGAGCGGAATTTTAGAGCAATATGCCTTTTTAAAGAATTTTAAAGTTGTCTTGACTTTCTGTGATTTTGCAAATGACAAAAAGATAAATCAGCTTTCAGAATTTTTTGAATCAAGAAAGATAAGGATAGCAGCCCGCAACATTTCAGGAACAATCGATGGGTCAATGGAATTTTTGTAGGCTCATTTTCCGGCGAAGACAATTTTCCATACGGTAAACGCGTCGCAACAACCATGCTTGAAGTTGCAGAGTCCGCACGAATTATACACAGAAATTTTCTAATGAAGAATCAAGTCTTATTTTTCCGGAAGCCTGATTTCTCCAGACGACTCAACCTTATTCTTCAAGCAGTTTGATTTTTCCAGATTTTTCAAGTCCGAATATCACATCAAGAATTTTCTGCTGCGCCTCCAAGGAATCATTGCGAGAAACGTTCGTGTTGTACCGCATGTCTTCCGTTATCATCTGCTCCGCACGTTTTGACATATTGCGAAAAAATGCATTCTTCACTTCCGCACTCGCTTCCATCAAGGCATATTCCAGCTCCATAACATCAATTTCCTTCAAAACCAGCTTAACGGCACTGTTCTTTAAAAGATAAATGTCGTCAAAAGTCATCGCATTTTTCATGTCCGCCTCCAGTTTTGTTTTACGAAATATTTTTATTCAGCTTTATAATTATGATAACACGGCGGACTTGCACATAATGACAGCCTGATTTTTTTCAAAAGAATATTTTTCGTGATATAATTTTTAGGCTTGCATTATCTGACAGCGTGATGGTGTATGCTGAAACTATAGCGAGGTGAAAAGGATGGAAAAATCAAATTATCCACAATTAGATGAAGGACTTGATGAGAAAGTAATAGGATTTGATGGAAAAACATTTACGCTCAGAGAACTTAGAGTTACGGCTAATGAGTATACAGCAAAAACTCCGATTGAAGAACGTAAATCAATAAAAGAAAAATTCGAGCAAATATTTAACTGTGATAAAGAAAAAATTCCGGACGAATTATTGAAAGAAGTTTATGGCGATAACATAAAAACTGAAGAAATTTGGAAAAAAGTTCCATTGTATAAAACTGAAAAAAACGGAGAAGCAGAATATTCAGTAAGCAATTTTGGAAGAATCAAACATTATGGAATAATAATGAAGCAAGGCGACAAATTGGGAAAAGAATATGGCGGTTACCTTGTAATGAAAGATTATACAAGACCAGCTGAATATAATTTTGATTCTACAACCTGTGTTTATCGCTTTGTCGCAGCAGCCTTTTTACCAAACTATAAAAAAGGAATGCATGTTCACCACATCAACAACAACGGATATGACTGCCGCCCGGAAAATCTGATTTTGCTGGAAAAAGATCAACATTCACTAGTTCATAATTTTCCTATTCCAGAAATGGCGGAAGATCCAAATTATGGGAAATAAACGGCTTTCGCTTTCCAATTACCGCAGGGCCTTGCAAATTGACGAGCTGATTGCAGCGGAAAAATATCCGAACGTCGCTTTTCTGATGCAAAAATTCGAATGTTCGGAGGCAACAGTTCTGCGGGCAATCGAGACTCTGCGAAACGATTTTGGCGCGGAAATATTATACGACCGCAGCAGAAAAGGCTACTACTATGCTGAACCGCACTTCCGTCTGATTGCGAGCTTCACGACCGAAAAGCAGATTATCGCCGCGCACCTGATGACAAATCTGCTTAAAGTCGTAAAGGACACTCCAATTTACAATCAGGCGATTGAAGTCTACAAAAGCCTTG
>NZ_DBJD01000016.1:0-2003 GCF_002297065.1 Treponema sp. UBA785
ACTCGAAGTTTGGGCTATTTATATGTTTTTTTACTGTGAGCTATTCAGATATTCGGCAAGCGCAATCACGGTTTTTTTGTCTTTTTGCGAAAGTTCTGTAAATGTTTTTAAAAGTTTCTGCTCTTCCATTGGTGTGGAATTTTCATTTTTATTGACGGCTGAAAGGATTTCATTTGGAACATCATTTTTTCCGGTGATAAGATATTCAACAGAAACACCGAGCACTTGCGCAATGCGGACGGCAATATCTGCGCTTGGCATACATCCGCGTGAACCTACATAACTGTCGATGGCCCTCTTTGAAATTCCGGCGCGCGCCGCGACTTCCTTATCCAAAAGTCCAAGAAAATCAATCTGTTCACGTAGACGATCTCGAAAATCCATATTTTATAATAACACTTTGGTGGTATTGTAAAATTGACAGTAATAAAATAGTGGTATATATTATTGGAGTAATACTAAAGTGGTATTTTTAAGGAGAGATTCTTCCATAATGCCTCTGAAACCCTTGTCTTATGGTGAAAAAACGTCCTAAAAAAACGGACGTTTTTTTTGCTGATATTTTTTTCGCCTTTTTGTGATGTTTTCATTGCATTCATATTTTTTTTAATTATAACAAGAAAAAAAAATTCCGTCAGAATTGGGAAGAAATATCATTCATCGCATCCTATCTTTCCATCAGCCTAACCACTTCTTCTTTTGAATCCAAGAAAATCTTTGCAATCTGCGGGTCAAAGTCTGTGCCGCTGCCTTTTTCAATTATTGAAAAGCACTGGTCAAGCGGCATTGCGTCGCGGTAGCAGCGTTTTTGGGAAACGGCGTCAAAAACATCGGCGACTGCCATAATCCGGGCGTGAAGGGGAATCTGCTCGCCTGAAAGTCCTTGCGGGTAGCCTTTTCCGTTGTATTTTTCGTGATGGAACCTTGCCACCTCGTAGGCGATTTTTTCAAACTCTGCGTCATCCAGATTTTTGAATGTGTTCTGGATAATTTCTCCACCGCAAGCCGCGTGCTTTTTCATAATCGTAAATTCTTCATCCGTAAGTTTTCCCGGCTTTTGCAGGATGTAATCCGGTGTTGCAATTTTTCCAATATCGTGGAGCGGAGCCGCATTGCTGACATTCACAAGGTAATCTTTGTTCATAATATCTTGATAGCGCTTGTCGTGCCGCATTTTGTGAAGAATCAGATTCACATAGGCTCTTGTGCGCTTGATATGTCCGCCGGTGTTGCTGTCGCGGTTTTCAACAAGATTTGCAAATCCTTCAACCATGTTGTCGTTGTATAAAGTGAGCTTTCTAATAGAAGGATTTTCAAATTCAATGTAAATTCCCAAAAGAAGGATGGCAGCGCAAATTGAAGTAAGCAGAATTTCTGGAAAAATAATTTGAGCAATAAGAACAATTCCCACAATCACGATAATTGAAACTGTTCCAAATTTTTTATCCTTTGCAAGATATTTGTGCCGCGTAACCACAAGACCTAGAATGATTCCATAATGAAGAAACAACGAGATAAAGCAGACATAAACCGAAAATCCCATTGAATAGAAAGTTGTTTTTCCTTGAATATATTCAATTTGATTTATTCCTGCAAAAATCATAATTAGCGAGATAATTCCCGGCAGAAAAAGAAGAAAATTCTTTTTTTTATGCTCTTTGCAAAAACCTACAATCTGGTCGTACATATAAAGAGATGTCACGATAATCGTTAAATCCATGAATACAAAAAACAGCAGATGTCCGTATTTATTCAGCCATTCAGGAATAATTTCAAGGTGATTTACAGTCCAGGCAGTCAGACCGTCAAAAAATACCGCCCAGGGAGCAACAATCATGAGAGCATCAAAAAACTTGTTGCAAGGAATTTTAGTTTTTAAAGTCGCTCTTAAATAAGTTAATATAATATAAAGAGTTACAATCAAACAACCAATCTGTAATTTTACATACTGCATAAAATTTCCTCCGAAAATATAGTAGGTCGAATGTCGAGTTTTGATAAGA
>NZ_DBJD01000016.1:2109-2753 GCF_002297065.1 Treponema sp. UBA785
GGTCAAGCCCGATAATGACAACTTCTGCGAGTTTGCTATGCAAATATAGCGGTGTCAAGCACGGCAAGGACAGTAAATTTACAGAACTCGAAATTGAACCTAGTAAGTATATACTGATTTTTTGATTTTTACTATATTCTCAAGAAGTGTTTTGTTGGGGCGTTTTTGAGGCAAGAATCGTATATAGCTCTCGCGAAATTCTAAAGTCGGCCGGAATAAAAATCACCGCAAAAATCTGCGCCGCCGGAACAAAGCATTCTCCTGGTCTTACAACAGCTAGAAAACGCAAGATTTTGAAAGTTGTGAAAAAAATATGACATACAAAAAGCAGCTTCTGCCATAAAGCTGAGGCTGCTTGAAAAAAATTTAGCACATAATTTTATGCACTAAATCTGTTTGGGAAATCTCAACCCCTTACCCGAAAATCTGTCCCGGAAGCTTCAGTTTTTCTTTCGGCGGAAACTGCCTGTCGAACTCTTCGGCTTGTTTTGAGTCGATAAAATATCCGTCCGGCTCCTTGAACGTTCCGCCGCCTGCTTCCTTCACTTGGTCCAGAAATCCTGGAACTAGCTCCTTTATCAGAAAATAGTCCGCGTCCGGGTCGGCATGGTAGAAAACGCCTTTTGTTTTTGCCACGACAAAGC
>NZ_DBJD01000076.1:0-5677 GCF_002297065.1 Treponema sp. UBA785
TTCCGCAGCTTCAAGAGTATTGTACATGAGCATGGCGATTGTCATTGGGCCTACGCCGCCTGGAACCGGGGTTATAAAGCTGGCTTTTTCTTTTATTGCTTCAAAATCTGTATCGCCAATCAAGCGGAAACCGCTCTTTTTTGTCGCATCTGGAATTCTGTTTACGCCTACATCGATTACAACAGCTCCTTCTTTTACCATGTCGGCGGTTACTGTATGCGGATGTCCAGAAGCGGCGACAATAATATCAGCCTGCTTTACGATTTCTGCCATATTTTTTGTTCCTGTATGGCACATTGTAACTGTACAGTTTGTTTCGCGTCTTGCAAGCAAAAGAGCTACAGGTTTTCCTACAATATTTGAACGTCCGATTACAACAGCATGCTTTCCAGAAGTTTCGATTCCCATTCTCTTGAGCAAAACAATAATTCCATGCGGTGTACATGGTAAAAATGCTTTTTTTCCAATTACCATTTTTCCAACATTCACTGGATGAAAACCGTCAACGTCTTTTTCAGGACTGATTGCCATAATCACCTTATCTTCATCAATATGCTTAGGCAAAGGCAACTGAACCAAAATTCCATGAACAGAACTGTCTTTGTTCAATTTGTCAATCAAAGCCAAAAGTTCCTCTTCTGTCGTATTTTCTGGTAAAATTTCGGAGCGGTCGGTCATGCCGGCTTCTGCAAGAGCCTTGCGTTTTCCAGTTACATAGCTTACTGATGCAGGATTTTCTCCAACAAGAATGACTGCAAGACAAGGCGTTATTCCTTTTGCCTTTAGCGCGGCAACTTTTTCTGCAACACCAGCACGAACTTCAAGCGCAATCTGTTTTCCATCAATAATTTGAGCACTCATTTTTTTACCTCCAAAAACTTCGTAAAATTTTTCGTAACTTAGCGACACAAAGACGGTTTTTGTACTGTGATTAAATATTGAAAAAAAAGCCTTATTAGGTTAATCTTTTCGATAAAACTATATATATTTTTTAGCAATTTTTCTATTAGATTTGGAGCATAAGATGAAAAAATTCATTGCAATTTGTTGCACTGTTTTTTTATTTTCAACTGCGGTTTTTAGTCAGGAACAAGACGAAGATGATGACAGATTTGCCGTTGAATATAGAATGAACGAGCCTGGCGATCAATTCATAAATATTGGACTTATGGTAACATTTCCGCTCAATTTTGGCGGCGATTTTCCACTTTACCGCGAAGGTCAGCTTTCGACCGGAGGAGCAGGAACAATCGGTTACCACAGATTTCTGACTTCATGGTTTGCAGTCGGTCTCGATGTAAGTTTTGGATACAATCCGACAATCGGAGAGAATATGTTCACTTACGTACCATTTGTATTCTGCTTTACAGTGCAGCCAACTATAAAAAAATTTGAATTTCCAATAACAATGGGAATCGGAGCGGCTGTCGAAAGTTATCTTAACAACACATATTTTCCAGGTCTTACACTTAAGCCAGAAGCAGGAATTTTTTACCGCGTAACTCCAAGCTGGTCGTTTGGCATAAAGGGAAATTTTATGTATTTGCCCCAGTGGTATGAAGATTCAGAAAACAACGACCACGGCAATTTTTCTTCTGTCGTAATAGCAGCAAGATACCACTTCTAAAAAACGGAAATAAAAAAAAATGAAAAAACTTTCAAAAAGCATAATTTCAATATTTATATTTTCTGCCATCTCAATTTTTACTTCGTGCAACGGCGTAATTTTTGACACAATCCGCGAAGAAGTAAAACTTTCGGATGCACAAATTCAAGGCACAGTTCATTCTCTTGTCCGCGTAACCGACAGTTCTGATTCAAAAGAATATCTTTATTTGTCGGCAAACCCTGTCGTGTGGAAAAAAGATATAGACAATGCCGTAAAAAATGGCGGAACATACGTGGCAGACGGAACAGATCCGACAGACTACACAACTTCCGAACACGGACACTGGCTCACGGCTTCAAGGCCAGGCAATAATTATGTAAGACTTGCCGCAAACCACAATGGAGAAATCTATTCTCTTTCTTTTTTTGTACAAGAAGTTACAGACGATGGCGAGATGGAAGGAATTTCAAAAGAATTAAAATACCTCGACACTTCAAACAAAGACGCAGGCTGGCAGACTGTTGCTTTTGACGACGAATCAATCACAAGCGAAATAGTTTCGGCTTCATCGATATTCTGTACAAATACTCCAAAAAACAAAAACCGCTACGCTTTTGCAAGAATTAATGGGAAAATTTACAAACTCGATGGCGGAAAAGCAACTTTAATAGAAGAAAGCAGTGAATATAATTTTACGTCAGGCGACAATTCAACTTCAATCTACTCAAGTGCAAAAGGAGTTTCTACTTTTGACGGTATCACATTCTACTTTACAGATTCTCCCGCAATCACTTCCAACGAATCTTACAATTCAGACGCAACAATGATTTACTACGCAAGCAGCACTACAGTCTACTACAGAGCAGCCGGAGATTCTGAATGGACAAAGGTATCTTGCGACTCAAGCGAAATCCGTTCGATTGCCGTTACAAAAGACAAACTTTTGCTCGGAACAACAAGCGGTTTAGACAATACTGCTCTTAACGCTGGAATTCCGACAGGTTCTGCGACAACAATTTCTGCGAACGCAACTTCAACCCTGTCTTCTTCGTACATTGTTCCGATACTTTTGACAATCGACCCGACAAAATCAGACACAGCCACAGACATTTACGCCGCATTGAATTTTGAAGGAAACCCTTCGAGCACTTCTGCTACACGCAAAAACGCAAGCTTGTGGTCTTATTATCCAGCAAGAGCAAAGTGGAACCGTGAATAATTTTGTGCTAAACTCTCTTTATGAGTGATTTGTTTGACGCTTCAAAAACACAAAAAGAACCTTTGGCTGCAAGACTCCGCCCTAGAAATTTGGACGAATATATCGGTCAGGATCATATTGTCGGAAAAGGCAGGCTCCTGCGCCGCGCAATTGCAGCCGACCAGCTAACATCTGTAATTTTTTACGGACCGCCCGGCTGTGGAAAAACAACTCTTGCACGAGTAATTGCAAATCACACAAAATCAAACTTTATTACGCTAAATGCCGTTTTGACTGGAGTTGCAGAAATTCGAGCCGCAATAAAACAGGCAGACGATTATTTTAAGCTTTACGGAAGACGTACAATTTTGTTCGTTGATGAAGTTCACCGCTGGAACAAAGCTCAGCAGGACGCCCTTCTGCCCTGGGTAGAAAACGGAACAATTATTTTAATCGGCGCAACAACAGAAAATCCGTTCTTTGAAGTAAATAAAGCCCTTGTTTCGAGAAGCCGTGTCTTTCAATTAAAGCCGCTCACAAAAACTGACCTTTTTAAAGCCGCAAATTTTGCCTTAAACGATGTTGAGCGCGGATACGGACACTGGAACGTTGAATTTGAAAAAGGCGCTCTCGAACACCTTGTGGAAACTGCGAACGGAGATGCCCGTTCACTTTTAAATGCCCTGGAACTTGCTGTAGAAACAACACCTGAAAAATGGGATCCTTACAACGCAAATCCTGTTCCAGCCTGGGGTTCGACAATTTTTATCTCAAAAGAAACCGCAGAAGAATCGATTCAAAAGAAAGTTGTTCTGTATGACCGCGATGGCGACTATCACTACGACATAATATCCGCATTTATAAAATCCTTGCGCGGAAGAGATCCAGACGCGGCAATGTATTGGCTTGCTAGAATGGTGCGCGCCGGAGAAGATCCGCATTTTATTTTTAGGAGAATGTTGATTTCTGCCTGCGAAGACACAGGACTTGCAGATCCAAACGCAGTCTGCATTGTAGAAAACTGCGCTCAGGCTTTTGACCGCGTCGGACTTCCAGAAGGACGGTATTTTCTGGCTCACGCGGCGCTTTACCTTTCGACCTGCCCAAAATCGAATTCGAGCATGGCATTTTTTGACGCGCTTTCGAGCGTTGAAAGAGAAGATGCCGAAGTTCCAAACCACTTGCGGGATTCTTCGCGAGACGCCGAGGGTTTTGGACACGGAAACGGTTATCTTTATCCGCACGCTTACCGCGACCATTGGGTTGCTCAGCAATATCTTCCAACAGAACTTGTCGGAAGAGTCTTTTACACGCCAACCTCTCAGGGCTACGAGGCAAAAATAAAAGAAGATGTCTTGAGCCGCCGGGAAATTCAAATTTCTGCAATTTTGGAAGGAATTGAACCCGAAAAACCGGAATCCGACGTTTCGTGCGGAATGCACCCTCTTCCTCATTTTGCAACAGACTTTGACAATCCAATCGGTGAATGGTGGATAAATAAAAACTTTGAAAAAAACTCGATTACGAAACCAGAAAACCTGACATTTACTCCAAAAAATGAACGCCGCGAAACAGCTCTTGACCGTGCGGACAAATCATGGAAAAGCAGGCTCGACTCCAACCGGGCGGAAATTCTTACAACAATCCGCAATGCAATGATTCAACTGGCGGACTTGAGCAGGCACACAAGAAGCCTTGTCTGGAATGCGGACGACGGACTTTTAATCTGGGAAGTAAGCAGAAAAACTCCGGAAGGCGTAACGGCTGGACTTTGTTCAAATCAACGCGGACTTGAAATTCTTGAACAATATGGACGCACATTGGACGATTTAGACCGTCCTGCTTTAAAACTTCGGCCGGAAAGCCTAGAAAATTATCTGAGCATGCAGGTTTTTGCAAAAATTCTTGAAGAATACAACGAAAACGGAATGATTTTTGACAGGATTTTCTTTCGAGATCCATTCAACTGCCAGGACAGCGTGGACGTTCTTGCAAGCGCGCTCAAAAACCTTCCGAAAAACCTTGTGGCAGACGACCAGCAGATTGTAATTTCGCAAAGGATTCCTTCAAAAGGACAGAAAATCTGGGAATTGATTTATAACCAAATTCTGACAGAGAGCACAAGAAACGCTTACGAAGGAATCTTAAAAAAAATGGAAAACGCCGAAAAAGAATTTTTTGGCAACGAAGAAAATCCACTTTTTGCCTGGAACGAAAATTCAGTAAAAGCCGCCTTTGAAGAACATGGATTTTTTGTAAAATCCGCAACAAAAGTAATTACAGAAAAAAGACGGATTACAGAAACAGAAATAAACCGCTGGTTTGATGCAGAAAATTCTTCTTACGGTTCGGCAATGGCAAGAGAAATCGGAACGGAAGATTTGGCAAAAATCAAAAATCTTTTGAGCGTTGCCTGCCAGAACACGCTTTTTAACTGGAATACGACAATTGAATTTTTGACGGTAAAAGTTCAGGCAGACACAACGCAAAAAAAAGGTCTTTAAGTTAGGAAGATTTTTTGATATATTAGAAAAGCGTTAGTGCATGGAGTTGTGGCAAAGCCAGCCACCGCAAGGAGCACAACTTTGTTGTGCGACTGAGGAGGCCGAGGGTTACCGAGCAACGTAACGCACGCCCCGAACACAAGCGAGGGAAACGCCCATTTTATAATAATTTTTGGAGAAAACGATGAATTTTATTTTTTTAGGACCTCCAGGAGCTGGAAAAGGAACTCTTGCAAAGGAAGCAGCAAAGGCTTTTAACATTCCACACATTTCGACAGGCGACATTTTCCGCGAGAACATTAAAAACGGAACTGAACTTGGCAAAAAAGCAAAGGCGATTATTGACGCCGGCGGTTTGGTAAGCGA